>JAJZHU010000143.1 GCA_021798375.1 Pseudomonadota bacterium
GGCGGCAGTCACCGCCATCCAGGCGGTCTATGTGCCCGCCGACGATTTCACCGATCCAGCAGTGACGGCGATTTCCAGCCACATGGACAGCGTCATCATGCTGTCGCGCCAACTGGCGGCCGAGGGATTTTACCCCGCCGTCGATCCGCTGGCCTCGTCTTCGGTGCTGCTCGACCCGCTGGTGGTGGGCGAGAATCATTACAAGATCGCCGAACGCGCCCGCGCCACCCTGGCGCGTTTCAAGGATCTGCAAGACATCATCGCGCTGTTGGGGGTCGAGGAACTGGGCGCCGCCGACCGTCTGATCGTAACAAGGGCGCGGCGGTTGCAGCGGTTTTTAAGCCAGCCCTTCATGGTCACCGAGGCCTTCACCGGGACCAAGGGCAAAACGGTTTCGCTGGCCGACAGCCTGGCCGGATGCCAGGCCATTCTGGACGGCGTCGCCGACAATTGGGCGGAAAGCTCGTTGTATATGATCGGCAATCTCGACGAAGCCCGCGCCAAAGAGGCGGCGTTAAAGCCGGTCGCCGCGTCATGAAATTGCGCATCATCACGCCGCTTAGCGTCATTGTGGACGAGGACAACATCGCCGCCTTCACCGCCGAGGACGCCAGCGGCAGCTTTGGGATCCTGCCACGCCACGCCGATTTCCTGACCAGCCTCACGATTTCGGTGGTGAGTTGGCTTTGGGCCGACGGCAGCCGGCATTATTGCGCCGTGCGCCACGGCGTGCTGAGCGTGAGCGGGGGGCAGACCATCGCCATCGCCACACGCGACGCGGTGGCCGGCGACGATCTGGCGACGCTCGATCAAAGCGTGCTCGCCCGTTTCAATGCCGACATCGAAGCCGAGCGGGTGGAACATTCCGAAAGCACCCGCCTGCAATTGAACGCCATCCGCCAGATCATGCTGCATCTGCGCCCCTATGGGCACGGGTTGGGAAATTTCACATGAATCCGGAACATGATCCGTTGGTGACCAATACGCGGCGGCGCACCGAACGGCATCAAAGATGGCTGCGCGACGGCGAACCCACCGTGACGCGGCGATTGGCGCAGATCGGCGTGTTGGGCTGGATCATCGTGGTGCCGATGCTGATCGGGGTGTTTCTGGGGCGCTGGCTGGATCGCTCGTTTCATTCCGGCGTATTCTGGACGGCGCCGTTGCTGTTTCTGGGCCTCGCGTTAGGATGCTGGTCGGCATGGAAATGGATGCAGGACGCATGAGCAACCTGACCTTCGCGCATCTACCCCCATGGGCGATGGGGCTTAGCCTGATGCTCCATCTTGCGATCGGCATTGGCGGCGGTGCGTTGTATTTTCGGTCGTTATGGTGGAACGCGCGGCGATTGACCGGCAATGCCGGGCTGGTGAGCACGATGCTGCTCAGCCTTGGGCGTCTTTTGCTGATGGGGGCGGCGTTGCTGCTGATCGTGCGCGAGGGCGCGCCGCCGTTGCTGGCCACCGCGGTGGGGATCATGATCGCCCGGCCCATCGTGACGCGCCGCGTGCGCGGGGAGACCCGATGAATTCGCCGCTCGCCCGCGATGTGATGTTTCATCTTGGCCCGGTGGCCATCACCGAAACGGTGGTGGCGACCTGGGTCATCATGGCGCTGCTGGTGGTGGGCGGATATTTGGCGACCCGCCGCTTACAGCTTTTGCCCTCAAAGCAACAGGCGGCGTTCGAGTTGATCGTCGTCACGGTCGATGCGCAGATCACCGCGACCATGCAGGTGGAACCCACGCCTTATCGCGGCTTGATCGGCACCTTGTTCGTCTTTATTTTCGTGGCCAACTGGTCAACCCTGGTGCCGGGGGTGGAGCCGCCGACCGCGCACATCGAAACCGACGCCGCGCTGGCGCTGCTGGTGTTTGGCGCGGTCATCTGGTTCGGCGTTCGCGCCGGTGGCGTGGGAGGTTATCTTGCCACCTTCGCCTCGCCCAGCCCGATCATGATTCCGCTCAATTTCGTCGAAAGCCTCACCCGCACCTTCTCGCTGCTGGTGCGGTTGTTCGGCAATGTGATGAGCGGCGTGTTCGTGATCGGCATCGTGCTGTCGCTGGCAGGGCTGTTGGTGCCGATCCCGCTGATGGCGCTCGATCTGCTCACCGGGGCGGTGCAGGCCTATATTTTCGCCGTGCTGGCGATGGTGTTCATCGCCGGCGGCGTGGCCGAGGCCAAGCCTTCTTCCAAAATCTCACACGAAAGGACAACGCCATGAACTGGTTAGCATTCGCCAGCATCATCTCGGCGGCCATCGCGGTTTCATTCGGGGCGATCGGCCCGGCTTTGGGTGAAGGACGCGCGGTGGCCGCGGCGATGGATGCCATCGCGCGTCAACCGGAATCCGCCGACACCATCTCGCGCACCCTGTTCGTGGGGCTGGCGATGATCGAGACCATGGCGATCTATTGTCTGGTGATCGCTCTGCTGTTGCTGTTCGCCAACCCGCTGCTGAAATGACGCCATGACCATCGATTGGGCGACACTGGGGCTGCAGACCGTCAATGTGCTGGTGTTGATCTGGCTGCTGCAGCGATTCTTCTGGCGCCCGTTGGCGCAGATGATCGAGCGGCGTCGGCAGACGGCCCAAATGATGCTGACCGAAGCCGAGGCCAAACACGCCGAGGCCGAGGCGGCGTTGACCGCGATCGCCGCCACACGCGCCGGATTTGCCGCGGAGCGCGACGCGATCCTCGCCGCCGCGCGCACCGAGGCGGAGCACCTGCGAACGGCGGCGCTCGCAACCACCGCACAGGAAGCGGCGACACTGCAGACCGAGGCGCGCGCCGCGATCGAGCGGGAAAAATCCGCCATCGAGCTTGCATGGGCCAAGCGGGCCAATTTATTGGCGGTCGAAATCGCCGGCCGTCTCGCCGCAAGGCTTGAAGGCGCCGCGGTGCGAGCCGCTTTTCTGGATTTTCTGTGCGCCGAAATCAAAAAAATGCCGGAAGCCGCGCGGCGGGCGGCGGCGGGCGCGGCGCTGGAAGTGATCAGCGCCACCAAGCTGGATGCCGGCGAGGAAGACCATTGCCGGGCCGCGATCGGCCAGGCCTTTGGCACAGGGCCGGTCATTACGTTCAAACAGGATCCGACACTGATCGCGGGCCTGGAACTGCACGGGCCGCAACTGACGCTGAGCAACAGTTGGCGCGCCGATCTGGCGCGAATTTTGGCGGAACTCGGACATGAATGACGAACCGAAGTCCCCCGATAACTTGCCGCACGACAAATGGCTTGAGGCCGCCAGCGCCAAGCTGAACGCGGCCTCGCTGGGACCGCAGATGGAGCAAATCGGCCGGGTCGCGCAATCGGGCGACGGCATCGCCTTGATTTCGGGCCTGCCCGGCGTGCGGCTGGACGAGTTGCTGCATTTCGACAAAGACTTGTTCGGTTTCGCGCAGATGCTGGAACCCGACCACATCGGCTGCGTGCTGCTGGACGAAGGCGATGCGATCGAGGCCGGCGACACGGTGCATGGCACCGGCGACGTGGTGCGGGTGCCGGTGGGGCTGGCACTGTTGGGCCGCGTGGTCGATCCGATGGGGCGTCCGCTGGATGGCAAGGGGCCGATTGCCGCCGAATCGCGGCAACCAATCGAGCGCCCGGCGCCGGCGATCATCGATCGCGATCTGGTCACGCAACCGGTGCAAACCGGGTCTGTGGTGGTCGATACCTTGTTCGCGTTGGGGCGGGGACAGCGCGAACTGATCATCGGCGACCGCGCCGTGGGTAAAACCACCCTGGCGATCGACACCATCATCAATCAGAAATCCAGCGACATTATCTGCGTCTATATCGCCGTGGGGCAAAAGACCTCCAGCGTGCGGCGGGCCATCGACGCCATCACGGCGCATGGCGCGCCCGAACGCTGCATCTTTGTGGTGGCGGGGGCGGCCAGCGCGCCGGGGCTGCAATGGATCGCGCCCTTTGCCGGTTTCACCATGGCCGAATATTTCCGCGATCGCGGCCAACACGCATTGGTGGTGATCGACGATCTTTCCAAACACGCCGCCAGCCACCGCGAGATCGCCCTGCTCACCCGCCAATCGCCGGGGCGCGAGGCCTATCCGGGCGACGTGTTCTATGTTCATGCGCGGCTGCTGGAACGGGCGGCGAAACTTTCCCCCGCACTGGGCGGCGGATCGCTGACCGCGCTGCCGATCGCCGAAACCGACATCGGCAATCTGAGCGCCTATATCCCGACCAATCTGATTTCGATCACCGACGGGCAGATCGTTTTGAACACCAAGCTGTTCCACGAAGGGCAGAAACCGGCGGTGGATGTGGGCACCAGCGTCAGCCGGGTGGGCGGCAAGACCCAGGCGCTGTCACTGCGCGAGGCGGCGGAGACGTTGCGGCTGGATTATGCCCAGTTTCTGGAATTGGAGATGTTCACCCGCTTCGGCGGGATGCCTGATGCGCGGGTACGCGACCAATTGGCACGCGGAATCCGCATCCGGGCCATTCTCAGCCAGGCCCAACACGAGCCGATGCGCCTTGCCGACGAAGTGGCGTTGGTGCTGGCGCTGCAGGCCGGATTGCTCGACAAGCTGCCGTTGCCCGCCGTTGCCGCCTTCCGGCAGGGCTTGGGCGCGCGGCTCGACCGCGAGGCCGCCGATGCAGTGCGCATGATCCAGGCGAACGGCATGATCGATCCGCCACACAAACAGGCATTGCTGGAATTGCTGGCGAAATATGCGCAAGAAATGCCCCAAGGCGTCCCCCCAACATGACAGAGCGCCTGGCCGATATCACCGCGCGGCTTGAGGGGATAAACCAGTTGGGTGCGGTGGTGAATGCCATGCGCGGCATCGCCGCGGCACGGGCGCAACAGGCGCGCGGGCAACTGGCCGCGGTGGATCTTTATGCCGGCACCATCGCCACGGCCATCGGGCGCGTGCTGGACCTGCTACCTTCGCCGCCCCCCGGTGCGGCCACGCACCGCCCCAGGACCGCGTTGGTGGCATTCTGCGCCGAACAAGGCTTTGCCGGCGGCTTTAGCGAACGCATATTCAACGCCATGAGCGCCGATCTGGCGAGCGATCCGGGCGATACCGAATTATTCCTGATCGGCAGCCGCGGTGCGATGGTGGCCGCCGAGCGCAACATCGCCGTCGCCTGGAAAAATGCGATGCCGTCGCACTCGCCGGGTGTGCCGGCACTGGCCGACCGCATCGCCGAGGCGCTTTATGCGCGCATCACCGCCGGCACGATCGACCGGCTCGATGTGATATTCACCAATTGGCAACCCGGCCCCGGCATCGCCATCGAACGCCGTCGATTGTTCCCCTACGATTGGTCGGAATTCGCCCGCCCCACGGCCGATCGCAATCCGCCGCTGGTGAATCTCGCGCCCTCGGCACTGCTGGGCGAACTTGCCGCCGCCTATTTGCACGCCCGGCTTTGCAACGCCGCGCTGCACGCATTTGCCGCCGAAAACGAGGCCCGGATGGAGGTGATGGCCGCCGCACACAGCCAGATCGACCGCCAGTTGGCCGCGTTGCAAGCCACCCAACGCCAGGTGCGCCAGGAAGAAATCACCGCCGAAATCATCGAACTGGCATCGGGCGAAATTGCATCGCAGGCCGGCCCCGCAAACTCATTCTGAAATTGACCGGCGTCAACGCTTGAATACCCGTCCCCGTGCGACAATGTCTGTTGTGCACCTTGTTTCGCGTTGCACTAAAGGATCACGCCATGACCAAACACCCGACAATCTGGTATGTCATCGCCGACGGCGCCCATGCGCGCGTGATACAGCGCAACGGACAGAAATTCGTTTCAGTAACGGAATTGGCGTCGATCGATGCCCACAAGAACGCAAGCGATTTTGGTTCCGACAGTCCGGGACGGAGCGTTGAAAGCATGGGCACCACGCGCCACGCCATCGAGCCTCGCAGCAATCCCAAAGACCGCGCCAAGCGCGATTTTGCCCATCTGGTGGCCCAGACAATCAATGAAGGCGCCAACGCGGGATCGTTCGCCCAATGGGGCTTGGTGGCGCTGCCGGATACGTTGAACGCCATCAAGGAGGCGCTGAACCCGCTTGCCACCACCCTCCTGGCCGGGGAAGAACACAAAGACCTGGTTAAACTTCCCGAAGCGGAACTGCGCGAACGGCTCGTAGCACTTGTCGGCGATTAGAGCATGATCGCCGCAGTAATCGTAGGGTGGGTAAGCCCTTGCGCCACCCACCATTTTTCAGGCGGAAAGATGGTGGGTGGCGCAA
>JAJZHU010000144.1 GCA_021798375.1 Pseudomonadota bacterium
GAAGGCAACCGCAAAGAAGGCCGCCCCCAAAGCCGCCGCTAAAAAAGTCGCGGCAAAGAATGTGACGGCGAAAAAAGCGGCACCGAAGGCTGTTGCTAAAAAGGCCGTTGCGAAGGTTGCCAAGACCGCGGCAAAGAAGACTGCGGCAAAGAAGACTGCGGCAACGAAGGCGGCGCCCAAGGCCGTTGCCAAGCCGGCGAAAAAGGCTGTGGTGAAAGCAGGGCGTAAGGCACGCGCCAAGGCGGCACCCGCGGTTGAAGCTGTGGCTGTGGTAGCGGACGTTCCCGCGCCCAAGAAGCGTGGCCGTAAGCCCAAGGAAGCCGTGGTTCAATCGTCGGAGGTTACGACGCAAGAGGCGGTATATGTCGCCGAAGATAACGCCGAGCCGATCGCCGAATAATTTTTGGCGCGAAGAAACGAAAAGGGCGCCATTGAGGCGCCCTTTTTTTATCAGTTGTTGATCGTCGCACGAAGGCGAATGGATCGGGCGGTCAGGTTTCGATCTGACGGGCTTCGTCCGGCAGCATGATCGGAATGCCGTCGCGGATGGGATAGGCAAGGCCCGCTTTTTGGCTGATCAATTCGTTATGTTCGCGGTCGTACACCAGTGGCGCCTTGGTCAGCGGGCAGACCAGAATTTCCAGCAAGCGTGGGTCGAGGGGAGGTTGATTGGTCATGGTCGCCATCTTTGTGTGGGGGCTGTGGATGTGCCGGATCAGCTAAATAGCAGAGCCGATAATTTGCGCCGTGCGGCGAGGGTGGCGGGATCAGCGAAGCCCCAGGCCTCGAAGAATTTCAGCAATTGCAGACGTGCGGCGTCCTCGTTCCAGGCGCGATCGGCGCGGATGATGGCGAGCAAGGCTTCCGCCGCCTCGGCGCGGCGATCCAGGCCATTGAGCGCGGTGGCAAGGTCGTAGCGTGCCTGATGATCGGCGGGGTTGGCTGCCAGTCGGGCTTCGAATTCACCCAGCAGGCTGGCGGCCTTGCGGCCTTCGATGGCCAGCGCCAGCGCGCTGCGGGCACCCGCGACCTCGGGGTGTTCGGCGATTTTGGCGGGAAGCTGCGCCAGCGCATCGGCGGCTTGTTCTTCGTCGCCCGAGGCCAGCATCGTGCGGATCAAGCCGGCCCAGGCTTCGGGTTTTTCCGGGTCTTGGTCCAGCGCCTGGCCGAACAGATGAACCGCATCTTCCAGTCTGCCCTGGGAAAAGGCGGTGTGGGCTTCTTTGATCAGATCGACCGCCGGCATGGCGCCGCCGGCCAGCTTCAGCAGGGCTTCGATAAAGCGTTTGAGTTCGGATTCCGGCAGCAGGCCTTGGAAAATATCGGCGATCTGCCCCTGCCAGAAGGCGGCGACGGTGGGCACGGATTGCAGCGGCAGACCGGCCTGGGTGAGTTGCTGTACCAGGGCGCGGTTTTGGTCGATGTCGATTTTAACCAACCGCACCCGGCCGCCAGCAGCGCGCACGGTTTTTTCAAGCAACGGCGTAAGGGTTTTGCATGGACCGCACCAGGTGGCCCAGAAATCAACCAATACCGGGACATGGCGCGATGCTTCTAGCACGTCCTGCATGAAGCTGTTTTGGTTGCCGTCGATGATGAACGCGCCATCCTGTGGGGTGTGGCTCGTCCCCGCTATGTTCGTTTCGCCGATCAGCGGTTCCATGGGTGTTCCTGTCGCTGGTAAATCATTGTCCCGTAGATAAGCAATCCGTAGCCGGGTGCAAGCGCGATTACAACGCGATGTTGCGTTTAAGAAACGGCGGAATGGATATTTTGTAAATGATATCATATTCTTGTGGTGGATTTTGGGTTTTTTGGGCGCAAAAATTCGCGGCACGCGCATTTTGTCTATTGCCTTCAACGCCCGCCCCCCTTAGAAGCCCCTCCACACGGAGTGCGGGCGTAGCTCAGGGGTAGAGCACAACCTTGCCAAGGTTGGGGTCGAGGGTTCGAATCCCTTCGCCCGCTCCAGATTTCATAAACGAAATCAAGTGGTTAAGAGCGGCCCTTCGGGGCCGTTTCTTGCTTCCGCAGCCCACGGTGAGTTTTACCGAAGCGGGGCGGAAGCAAACGATGGAAAATTGGGGCGAGCGAGATCCCTCCGGGTTGTAAAATTGTGGCCGATGGCGACCCTCTCTGGGAATAGTGCATCTCATTGACTGACATGGGCCACTAGGCTGAGGTCTGTGATTAGGCGTGGAATAAGGACCCCGTTTTGGGGGGTAATCGGCGTCCAATAGGGGTTCTCACGCGATCTTGGTGCAGGCTATGTCGGATGATGTCAATAATCAGCCTATCATCAAATAGAATATTGAAACTGTGACCGCGTTTTAGACTTAATAAATCGGGCATTGGCTCCAGGCAGATATTTTCTTATTTGTATCAATAACATAAGCGCACAAAGCGGACCTTGGCCTGCACCGAGTTTGCGTACGAGCCACGGTTGGAAGCGATTTGACACCTTAATATAGTCAACGGTCGGCAGGTCGAGATCGGGATGACGTTGGGCACGGCTTTGTGGCCCGATGAGGATCAGGAGGTCATGCAGATCATACAGATGGCCGACCGGGCGTTGTATGTCGGCAAACGGCAGATCGTGTTTCATCATGATACGCAAGAAGCCGAAGTCTGATCGGGTATTGCCGCGTTTTGCGCGGACCGGCGATCGGCGATCAGAGCGCCAGCAATCCACGCACCTGATCGCGGATTTCGGCGACCACGGTGGGGTCGAGCTTGTTCAGCCAGTGCCGGGGAATAGCGTCGACGCCGTAGGTGGCGCCAGCCAGCATTCCGGCCAGCGCGCCGGTGGTGTCGGCATCGCCGCCCTGATTGACCACCGCCACGAGACAGCTTTCAAAACTGTCGGTGGAGAAATAATGATGCAAAACCGTCTGCACGGTTTCCACGATGTAAGCCGAGGCGCCGTTGCGCACATAACGGAACGTCGGATATTGGGCGACCAGTGCATTCGCGGTCGCCCGGCAACGCTCGGCTCGGCCATGCGCGCGATCATCGGCGAGCAACACTTGCGTCATTTCCCCCAGACAAAGCAGAGCGGCGTCGGACAGCGGGTGATTATGGGTGACATGAGCCTGTTCGAGGCTCCAGGTGACGAAGCGCGCCGGGTCGTTCAGGGTCGCCAGCACCACCGGCAGGTTGCGCATGCAGGCGCCATTGCCGGCATCGCCTTCGGCAAAGGGTTTGCTGGTGCTGCCGGTTTGGACATAGCGCAGGATTCCGCGCCGGCAGGTGTTGCCCACGTCGACCGGTCCGCTGCGCAGCCATGCCGCCCATTGCTCGCATACAGCTGTAAGGTCCCAGTCCTTGGCGCCGATGATGGCGCGGCCCAGCGCCAGGGACATTTGCGTGTCGTCGGTGACCTGGCCGGGCTTGAGCCGCAACCATCCGCCGCCGATGATGCGCCGATGCACGCCGTAAGCGGCGACGATTTCCCGCGGCGTCATGAACTCGACGGTGGCCCCAAAAGCGTCACCGACGGCGAAACCCAGATAGGCGCCCAGAGCGCGATCGGTCCGCAAATCAGTCATAGCGGCAGATCAGACGGTAATCGCCGCCAATCACCAGGTACTCCGCCTCACCCTTCAAACCGTGACGCGATACCAGTTGTGGGAAGAACAGGATTTTCACCACGGGCACCTCGGCGGTGAGAATGATGTCGCCGAACTCTCCGGCGATGTCGCGGTCGGCGGTGAAGGAGTTGAGGTTGTTGAGATTTATCACGGCGGTTCGCCGGTCGATGCGTTCGATGATCGCATGTTCGGAAAAATCATGCACGCCCCGATGCAAAGTCATGTGCCGTTGTCCAGGGGCTGCGAAGCGGGCAAGCGCCCATTGGCAGAATTCGTAAAGCAGGTCGAGTTGAACCTGAATGGAGTTGTTGTGAAACCGGCTCGACATCTTTTCTTCGACGTAAGCCATCCATTCCGGCGAACCATAGCGCCCCAGCGCTTTGTGATGAAAGCTGGGCAGGAGGCCGAAACGGCTCTCCACCCAGCCTTTCAAAACTGCGCCTTCGCGACTGTTGGAATCACAGCCCCATCCACGCAACAGCCGCAAATAATCCGAGCGAAAGCGGCGCGGCTCGTCCGATTTAACGCGCTGCTCGGTATCGAGGCCAAAAATAGCCGACATGTAGCTGTGGAAGGCCTCCGCCGACTCTACCAAGGTCTCGGCCTGATCCAGCATTTCGAACAAGCCGGGAAACATCTCCTTGACGCCGTGGATGCGCAGCCGGATCGGTTCGTCGTTGAAGGCGACGCTGCCCAGCAATTCGGCGGGAAAATTCACCAGATTGGTGCAATAATTATGGGCGGAAGCAGGTGAGATTCCAGTTGGCACGGGAGCAACTCCGGTGGCGACGGCGTACTGTAGCCTATTTCTTTTCCTTGGCACCTAGATTCTCACAGCCGGGAATAGATTAGCAAATTGTCTGATCTTCCGGGACCACCTCAGTGCCAAGCTGGCGGCACAATTCAGGCATCTTCCACCAATTCCAATCCGAGCAGACAGACATCGCCCTCGATCACCGTCACCTGTAATTGTTGAAGATCGCGCCCCTTGCAGGGACCAGAGACGCATGTCCCAGTGTCGATCGTAAAGTCGGCGCCATGCTTGCCGCATATCAGGTGCGGAGAATTCGGATCGGTGAACACGCCTTCCTCCCAATCCAGACGGCTTTTTTGGTGCGGACAGGAATTCACATAGGCAAAAATCCGCCGATCCCAGCGCAATACAATGATGTGGAGCGGAGAATCAATGCCATCCGCACCGCGACGGAGCAAAGAAAAGCCTTTGCCCTTGCGGTTTGGGACATCTGTGATCGGGCAGACCGAAAATGCGATATTGGTCAGGTTCATTAATGCCTCTGCATGTGACGCAGGGGGCCCCGCAACAAAGATGCCACGTGAAATCAACATGCGGATCGCCGTGTAGTTTGCACGCGAGCGTGCCCCGACTTGTTATCCGGTTGGGCTTAACGCCGGAGCCAACAAGGAAACTACAACCCGATGTGCGCATTGGGCTTCTTCCCTAAACAGGCGTGAATTGTTTGGTTGCCGACAAATTGTCGTTTCCAAGACAGGAAACTTTGTCGTGTCGGTTTGTTTGTTATCGCAGATTTAAATTGACATAAACTGTCCCAAAAGCGTCTGATGCTGCATCTGCGAAGGGGGTGGCGATGGCGGATGTCATCATACATGGCGCAGGTGAAGAACGTGTGAGCGGCCGCTGGCGTGCAGATGTGGCGCTAACGGGCGTCTATGAGATATCGCGCGTTCTCACCGTGACCGCTCGCCTGGAAACCAAGCTGGCTGGTGTGCTTGGATTTCTCGACGGATTTCTCGATATGAGGCGCGGCATCATAGCACTGTTGTTGCCCGACGGCACCCCGGCGCTGGCAATCGGCTCGGAAGGCGATGAAATCGCGGCCAGACAATATTTCGAGCATCTCCCCGAACGTGCCATCGGCGAGATTGTGGTCACCAGGATGCCGCTGGTTGTTGGCGATGTGGCCGTCGACCCGCTGTTTCGGGAATGGCAAAGCCCGAATGCCGGGGCGCCGCTGGGGGAAGACGAAGTCTGCGCCTTTATCGGTGTGCCGATCAAAGACCGTGACCAGGTGGTGGGAACGCTGACCATTGAGCGGCCTTGGAAACGCCGTAACGGTGCGCGTTTCGACGAGGAAGTGCGTTTTCTGACCATGGTTGGCAATTTGGTTGGGCAAACCGCGCGCCTGTATGAAACATTGGCCCACGATCGCGAGCGGTTGATCACCGAAAATCAACGATTGGAAAAGGCATTATCCAATCAATCCGACCCAAGAAACATCGGTAAAGCCGGCACTGGCGGCAGCGTCGCCAAGATCGTGGGAGATAGCCGGGCCATCCAGGCGGTGTTGCAGAAAATCGCCGTGGTGGCGCGGACCAATTCCACAGTTCTTCTGCGCGGCGAATCAGGCACCGGCAAAGAGTTGTTTGCCAAACAAATTCACGATCTTTCGGCGCGCCGAGCGCAGAGCTTCATCAAGCTAAATTGTGCGGCGCTGGCTGAATCGGTGCTGGAATCGGAATTATTCGGCCATGAAAAGGGGGCTTTTACCGGCGCGATTGCATCTCGCAAGGGGCGCTTCGAGCTTGCCGATGGCGGAACCTTGTTCCTGGACGAGATCGGCGAGATTTCGGCGAGTTTTCAAGCCAAA
>JAJZHU010000145.1 GCA_021798375.1 Pseudomonadota bacterium
GGTTCTCCGACGAAGCCGAGATCGAGGATTTGCTCGATTTCGCTGTCTGGGTCGCGCTTGGTGCGGGTGAGTTTGCGGGCGCGGATCAGATTGCCGTCCTTGCCGCAGATTCCCACCGCCATGGCGCCGGCACGGTTGATCAGTGCCGCGACCTGCTTGTTGACGGTGCCGGCCAGCACCATCTCGACCACTTCGACCATCGCGGCATCGGTCACCCGCAGCCCGTCGATGAAGGTCGATTTGATCGCCAGGCGTTGCAGCATGGCGTTGATCTGCGGACCGCCGCCGTGGACGATCACGGGGTTCACGCCGACCTGTTTCAACAGCGCGATATCGCGGCCGAATTGATCGGCCAGCGCCTCGTCGCCCATGGCGTGGCCGCCATATTTCACCACGATGGTGGCGCCGGCATAGCGGCGCAAAAACGGCAGCGCGTTGGCCAACGTGCGAGCTTGTTCCGCGGCCGTCTGGATCGGGTTCATCGTGGCACTCCGGTCGAACGATTTGGTCATATCAAAATTAATCTAGGCGGCCAACGCCAGACGCGCCAGGGCTGCCCGCAGTTCGGGCACGCCCTCGCCGGTTTCGCTGCTGGTCATCTGGATTTCAGAGAAGGCGGCGGCATGTTTGCCCACAATGGCCAGGGTGGCTTCGCGCTTGCGTGCCAGCGCGGCGGGTTTGACGGCATCGATTTTGGTGAGAACCAACTGATAGGTGACGGCGGCGCGGTCGAGCAGATCCATCACGGTGAAATCGGATTCCTTGAACTCGATGCGCGCATCCAGCAGCAGGATCACGCGCGACAGCGTAACCCGGCCACGCAGATACTCGAACATCATGTCTTGCCAGTCTTCCTTGACCGATTTGGCGGCTTCGGCGTAGCCATAGCCGGGCATATCGACCAGATTTAGCCGGCCGCCGAGATTGAAAAAATTGAGCTGGCGGGTGCGTCCCGGCTGGTGCGAGGCGCGCGCCAACGATTTGCGCCCGGTCAGCGCGTTGACCAGCGAGGATTTGCCCACGTTGGAACGGCCGGCAAAGGCGATCTCGGGGCGATCGGGCGGCGGAAGCTGTTCGAGCTTCTGTGCGCCGAAATAGAAATCGCACGAGGCGGCAAACAACAGCCGCCCCGCCTCGATCGCCGCTAGCTCTTCTGCGGCGTCGGCGCTTTGATCGAAGTTTGGCGCATTATCAGCCATTGTTGTCCCAGTGAAAGTAGGTTGTTCCAGCTCCAGTAGATCACCAGACCGGCCGAGGCGCGGCCCATCATGAAGGTGAAAATCAGCGGCATGAATTGCATCATACGCGCCTGCACCGGGTCGGGCACCTGGGGATTGAGGCGTTGCTGAAGGTACATCGTCGCGCCCATGATCAACGGCCACACACCCAGATGGGCCAGGGCGATGTAATGCGTCGGGTCGAAATGCAGCAGGCCGAACAGGTTGAACAGATTGGTCGGATCTTGCGCCGACAGATCGTGAATCCAGCCGAAGAATGGCGCGTGACGCATTTCGATCGACGTATTGAGATCACGGTACAGCGCCCAGAACACCGGAATCTGCACCAGCATCGGCAAGCAGCCGCTGGCGGGATTGACCTTTTCGGTGCGGTAAAGCGCCATCGTTTCCGATTGCATCTGGGCTGGATCGTCTTTGCAACGCGCCCGGATTTCTTGCATCTTGGGCGCCAGCAGCCTCATCTTGTTCATCGAACGATAAGAACGATTGGCCAGCGGGAAGAACAGCACCTTGACCCCGATCGTAAAGGCCATGATCGCCAAACCGAAATTGCCGATTTTGCCGTAAAGCCAATCCAAGGCATAAAAGATCGGCTTGCTGATGAAATAGAACCAGCCGAAATCGAGCGATTTATCCAGGTTGGGAACGTTGTTATCGGCTTGGTAGTGATCCAGCAGCCTTACTTCCTTGGCGCCGATGAAGGCTTGCGAGGCAAAGCTGGCGGTGCCGCCCGGCGCCACGGTCTGACCGGCGTCGGCGGTGTAATCCGCCTGCCAGCCATCGCCCGAAGGTAAATTCAATTCCACAAAGCGGGAGGTGCCGGCCGAGGTTTGGTCGGGGATGACCGCGGTCAGCCAATATTTGTCGGTAATGCCGAGCCAGCCGCCGGGCGCATCGGTCTGATAGGCGATGCCGTTGGCTTTTCCGGCCGCCGATTTGGCCGCCTTGTATGTCATTTCATGCAATTGGTTGTTGAAAACGCCGAGCAAGCCCTGGGTGCCGCCATAACTGCCCAGTTCGGCGGGGGTATAGCCGCGGCGGACGCGCGACCAGGGGCGCAACACCACCGGTTTGGCGCTGTTGTTCCGCACGGTCTGGGTAACGGCGAACATGTAATTATCATCGAGCGCGAGCTTGATCTGGAAGATCAGGCCTTGTCCGTTGTCCCACGACAAGGTGATCGGGGTCGCCTGGCTCAGGCTGGGGCCGCTGGCCTGCCACTGGGTCTTGTTGTCGGGCACGGCGACATCGGGGTTGTCTGATAGCCAGCCGAATTGCACGTAGCTGGGCTGGCTGCTGCCGTCACGGTCGAGCACGCGCACCTTGGCGGATTTGGGATCCACGGTTTCGTGGTAATCGCGCAGCACCAGATCGTCGAATTTGGCGCCGACCAACGCGATGCTGCCGCGCACCCGGGCGCCGTCGATGGCCAAACGCGGGCCGGCGGCGCTGGCGGCATCGGCCTCGGCCTCGGCGCTCAGCTTTGCATTGCTCGCCGCGGGGGCCAGCACGGCGCCGATCGGCGTTTGCACCGTTGGGTGAACAAGGCGCGCCGGCATCAAATATTCGAAGCCGATAAGGATGCCGATCGAAACGACGATGGCGATGAACAGGCGATTCTGGTCCATTAGTGAGCCTCACGGCCTTTCACGCGACAGGGACAAGCGGACGGCACCGGATCGAGGCCGCCTTCGTGCCAAGGGTTGCAGCGCAGGATGCGCCGAAATGCAAGAGCAGAACCGCACAAAGCGCCATGTTGCCGCAATGCTTCGACAGCATATTCACTGCAACTGGGCTCGAAACGGCAATTGGCGCCGAGCAGGGGGCGCAAGAACCATTGATACAGCCGCACCAGAAAGGTGAGAAGATATCCCAGCGGGCTCATGCAAGCCCCGCTTTTTCCAGCGCCTGGGCGATATCGGCGATCAATCGGTCGAATTTGCGCCCGCGCGTGCCGTCCCGGCCGACAAACACCAGATCGGCGGGGGCCACCCGATGTTCGCGCAGATACAGCCGGGCAGCTTCACGCAAGCGCCGTTTGGTGCGATTGCGCACCACCGCATTGCCGACTTTTTTGGTGACGGTGAAACCAAGCCTAACCGATGCCTGGTCTGGACATGCCAGCGCCTGCACAACAACCCCCTTGGTCGGAATCTTGCGTCCCTTGGCGGCCACGCGCAAAAACTCGGGCCGACGCTTCAGGCGCTGCGGTGGGGGCTGTTGCTCGGGCGGATCAAGGCGATCTGACGACATGCGCGACCGCCCCCGATGCAATCTTAGGCCGAAAGGCGCTTGCGGCCCTTGGCACGACGCGAGGACAGCACTTTGCGGCCGCCGACAGTTTCCATCCGGGCACGAAAACCATGGCGGTGCTTGCGAACGAGCTTTGACGGTTGATAGGTGCGCTTCACGTCAGGTCTCCAACAAAACAGGACCGGAGGCGTATCTGCCAACCGGATTAGGGGGCGGCTTATAAGCGTTGTTAGGGGGCGGCGTCAATGCAGAGTTGGAACAAAAGGGTGATTGTTCGATGCTTTATGCCATCCCGTGAAGGATCTTGCCTCAAAGCCCGATTTTCCTTCAGATTGCGGCCATGACAAATTCCTTTTCTTCGCCGATGACCGCCTTCGCAGTTCAAGGCGGAGGCGCGCACGGCGCCTTTGCCTGGGGCGTGTTGGACAAACTGTTGGAAAACGGCGTCTTTCCCGACGCCATTTGCGGTGTTTCCTCGGGCGCCTTGATCGCCGCCGCCCTGGCGCAGGGTTGGGGGCGCGGCGGCTGCCACGGCGCGCGGCGTTCGATGCAGGATCTGTGGCAGCGCATTGGCGAGGCTCATTTGATGAGCCCGGTGCGCAACGGCCCGTTGGAGCGTTGGTTATGGGGGTGGGATCTTAGCAATTCGATGGCCTGGACCGGATTTGAAACGGCGATGCGGCTGTGGAGCCCGGCGCAATTGAATCCGATGGGGCACAATCCGTTGCGGCCCATTTTGGAAGGCTGGCTGGACCGCCAGGCGCTGAACAACGCCGCCGCACCGCGTTTGTTTGTGGCGGCGACCGACGTGGAAACCGGGCGCGCGGCCATTTTCGACAATCAAGCCATCACCGTGGATGCGCTGCTGGCTTCGTGCTGCCTGCCGTTCGTGTTCCCGGCGGTCGAGATCAATGGTCGCGGCTATTGGGATGGCGGTTACGCCGGCAATCCGCCGTTGGCCCCGTTGTTGGCGTTGAAGCCCGAACGACTGGTGTTGGTGCGCGCGCAGGCGCTGCATCGTTCCGGGGTGCCGACCACACAGGCGGAAATTTTGAATCGGTTGAATGAAATCGCCTGCCAGAATGTGTTGGATGCCGAACTGACCGCGGTGCCGCCGCATGTGCTGGTGGAAAGTTTTGCCGCCGACGATGCACTGCGCGACTTGCCGATTTCATCGAAATTCAACGCCGAACCGGATTTTCTGGGGCAGTTGTTCACCGCGGGCCGGGCGACCGCGAGTTCGGTGCGGGCGCGGGACGATATTGCGGGAGCGTGATCGCCGCATGGCGCATCGTCGCCCGCATTTGTGATATTTTGTCCTGAATCAAACGCAAAATTTGCTGCTTGCTGTATTGGCGATCAAGGACGTGGCGTCAGGTTGTTCCGGGGGGATTGTTCCGGGCGCGTGAGACTTGATGACGTACGGTCGCTTGCTGGCTTGGTTTGCTCCTTGAAACCGACGGCCTTTGAATTGATCTTCGTTGGTGCCGCAATCTGGTTTTAAGCATTGGTTTAATTTGCGAGCAATTTCATGCGGTCGCGTGAGCACAAGAGGCCGCACATTGCTCTGACGAGAGCATGCTATGAAAAACATCGACTCCATCTTGATGACACCAGCCCTGTTTGATCAACGAGAAAGACATCGGCGGTCGCTTTTTTCTTATACGTGGGGCGAGTTGATTCCCAAGGTTTTCGAAGACGTGCCAAAATATTACCGTCCGGGAAATATTATCGCGAGCTTTGGTTTATGGGAATTATGGGTTTGGCAGTTCATCAGAACGATAGGGCTGAATCCCGGAGACAAGGCGCTCGATGTCTGCGCCGGCACCAACGATGTTGGGATCAGGCTGTTGCGCAAGCAGCCCGCGGCTTTTGTTACCGCCATCGATCGCAGCAAGGAAATGCAGGAAGTGGGTCAGAGCCGCGCCGGGAAATATGGGGTTCACATCGACAGCGTAATCCACGACGCGCACGAACTTCCATTTCCCGACAATTCGTTTGATGTGGTTACACTGCAAGCCGCATCGCGCCACCTGCAGTTGGACAAGGTTCTGCCGGAGATTTTGCGTGTGCTGAAGCCGGGCGGAAATTTCTATCATTGCGATATGTTGAAGCCCGGCAGCCGTGTTGTTGAATGGCTCTATCTGCGTTTTTTGCGCTTTTCAATCGCGTGGACCGCACTGATATTCGGATCGACCGAAGCATCCAGGAATTGCAACGACTATTTTAAAGACGCGATTACAAATTTCTATACTCCCGAAGAATTATCCGAGGTCTTTCGTCTGGTCGGTTTCACCAACGTCACCTGCAAAAAGAGCATCTGGGGCGGCATGGTCGGGTATCACAAATCGCAGCGCGCCAATTCTGACAAATCGTGAGTGATGCCCAGCTATCGATGCCGCCGTAGGCAGCGCGGCGCGGCAATCCCGCGGCGCCGGCCAACCCGCGCGCGAAGTGGCTCGCCAAAACAAAACGCCAGAACCTGATGAAATAAATAATTCGAGCAAACTTATACCAGACAGCGTAAAGTTTGACACAGCTATAGCTCCACCGTCGTAGCGAGCCCTTGCGCGGCAATCCATCTTTCTTTATTTTGCAGCCAGGAAAAAAGCGAAGATGGATTGCTTCGCAAGGGCTCGCAATGACGACGTCACAAGGGTCAGTCTCTACGCGGTCTGGTATTAAAGAAGCAAAA
>JAJZHU010000005.1 GCA_021798375.1 Pseudomonadota bacterium
TTCGGTGGTGTTCGGCGGCTTTTCGCCCGATAGCCTCGCCAACCGCATCCAGGATTGCGCCAGCACGCTGCTGATCTGCGCCGACGAGAGCCGCCGCGGCGGCCGGCGCGTCAAGCTCAAGGCCAACGCCGACGAAGCCCTGGCCCAATGCCCGAGCATCGAACATGTGGTGGTGGTGGAAATCACCGGCGGCGATGTGCCGCTGCAACCCGGCCGCGATCTTTCCTATACCAAACTGATGGCCGCCGCCTCGCCCATCAACCATGCCGAGCCGATGAACGCCGAAGACCCGCTGTTCATTCTTTATACCTCGGGCAGCACGGGCAAACCCAAGGGCGTGCTGCACACCATCGCCGGCTATCTGGTGTGGGCCAGCTTTACCTTTGAAAACGTGTTCGATTATCAGTCCGGCGAGGTGTTTTGGTGCACCGCCGATGTTGGCTGGGTCACCGGCCACACTTATGTCGTCTATGCCCCGCTGGCCGTCGGCGCCATCAGCCTGATGTTCGAGGGCATCCCCAACTACCCCAACCACTCGCGCTTTTGGGAGGTGATCGACAAGCACCAGGTCAACATCTTCTACACCGCCCCCACCGCCATCCGCGCCCTGATGCGCGAAGGCGATGCCCCGGTTCGCGCCTGCTCCCGCAAATCGCTGCGCATTCTCGGCACGGTGGGCGAGCCGATCAACCCCGAAGCCTGGCACTGGTACTATAATGTGGTCGGCGATGCCCGCTGCCCCATCGTCGATACCTGGTGGCAAACCGAAACCGGCGGCCATCTGATCACCGCCCTGCCCGGCGCCACGCCGCTCAAGCCCGGCTCGGCCAGCCTGCCGCTGCCCGGCGTGTTTCCCGTGCTGGTCGATGGCGCGGGCAAGCTGCTGGAGGGCGCCATCGAAGGCAATCTGTGCATCGCCGATAGTTGGCCCGGCCAGATGCGCAGCGTGTTCGGCGACCACGCCCGCTTCATCCAAACCTATTTCAGCACCTTCAAGGGTCTGTATTTCACCGGCGACGGCGCAAGACGCGACACCGACGGCTATTACTGGATCACCGGCCGGGCGGATGATGTGATCAACGTATCCGGCCACCGCATGGGCACCGCCGAGATCGAAAGCGCCCTGGTCGCCCATCACCACGTCGCCGAAGCCGCCGTGGTCGGCTTCCCGCACGATCTTAAAGGCCAGGGCATCTACGCCTATGTCACGCTCAACGCCGATGTCGAACCCAGCGACGCCTTGCGCAAGGAACTTATCGCCTGGGTCCGCCACGAAATCGGCCCCATCGCTGCCCCCGACGCACTGCAATGGGCGCCTGGCCTGCCCAAAACCCGATCCGGCAAAATCATGCGGCGTATTTTGCGCAAGATCGCCGCCGGGGAAGTGGATGGGTTGGGCGATACCTCGACCCTGGCCGATCCGGGCGTGGTGACGGAATTGGTGGATAACCGGGTGGGATAAGCGATTCTTACAAACCTTATCGAGGAGATGTATCTTGAAGCTATTTCTGAAACCCGGCGCTTGTTCGCTTTCCCCGCACATCGTGCTGCAGGAATCCGGATTGAAATATGAAACTGAAACCGTTGACCTTAAGGCCAAAGTAACCGCCAGCGGGGCCGATTACCGTGCCTTCAATCCCAACGGCTATGTCCCGGCACTGTTGCTGGATAGCGGCGAATTGCTGACGGAAGGTGCGGCTATCGTTCAATATCTGGCTGATCTGGTGCCGGAAAAGAAACTGGCGCCTGTCAACGGCACGATCGAGCGTTACCGCTTGCAAAGCTGGTTGTCGTTCATCGGCACCGAATTACATAAATCCTTTACGCCGTTTTTCAATCCTGCCGCCAGCGAGGATTGGAAGGCCGGCGCCAGGGCGAACCTTGAACGCCGGTTGCCCTATACCGACCAGCAACTCGCGGGGAAGCCTTATTTGATGGGTGACGATTTCACCGTCGCCGACGCCTATCTTTTCACGGTGTTGAATTGGGCCAAGCCGGTTGGTCTTGATCTTGGGAAGTGGACCAATCTGGTCGCTTTCCAAGCGCGCGTCGCCGCGCGGCCCGCGGTGCAGGCGGTGCTGAAGGCCGAGGGTCTGGTTTGATTTTTAAAGCATGATCGCCGCAGGTTGAATGACACGTAGGCGTGAATCATGCGTAAAAACAAAAAGCCAGAGCAATATGCCATCACGTAACAGCACATGATGGCATATTGCTCTGATCACAGCCTATCCGATCAACCCGCGGTCCCGCAGATAAACCACCACCTTCTCGGCCATCACGGTCGCGTCGGCTTCCACCGTCTTCAGGTGAATCTCTGCATTCTCCGGCGCCTCGTAAGGTGCGCTGATGCCGGTGAAATTCGGGATCTGCCCGGCGTCCGCCTTTACATACAGGCCCTTGGGATCGCGGCGGCGGCATTCGTCGATCGGGGTATCGACAAACACCTCGATAAATTCATGTTCCCCCACCCTCTCCCGCGCCGCGTCGCGCTCCGAACGATAGGGCGAGATGAATGACACGATGGTGATCAGGCCGGCATCGGCGAACAGCGCCGCTACCTCGCCCACCCGGCGGATATTTTCCACCCGGTCGGATTCCGAGAACCCAAGATCGCGGTTCAGCCCATGGCGCACATTGTCGCCATCGAGCAAATAAGTATGCCGCCCCATGGCGAACAGGCGCTTTTCAACCAGATTGGCGATGGTCGATTTGCCCGAACCAGACAGGCCGGTGAACCACAGCACCGCGGGCTTCTGCCCTTTTTGCGCGGCCCGCGCGGCGCGCGTCACGTCGAGTTTGTGCCAAACGATGTTGGAGGCGCGCGACAATTCATTGTCGATCATCCCCACCGCCACCGTGCCGTTGGTCTGGCGGTCGATCACGATGAAGCCGCCCAGATCGCGGCTGGTGGCATAGGGCTCGAACCCCACCGGATGCGACAGCGACAGATGTACCTTGGCCACATCATTCAGCACCAGCGTGTCGGCGTGCAGTTTCTCGCGCGTGTTCACATCGATGCGGTGGCGGATCCGGGTGATCGTGCCCGGCAAGACGCGCGTGCCGATCTTGAACAGATAATCGCGCCCCGCCATCATCGGCGCATCGGTGAGCCAGATCATATGCGCGGCAAACTTGTCCGACGCCAACGGCGGATGTTCGGCATCGGCCAACACGTTGCCGCGCGAGGCGTCGATTTCGTCTTCCAGCGTGATCGTCACCGCGTCGCCGGCAATCGCTTCCGCCACGTCGCCATCGAATGTGACGATCCGCGCCACCTTGCTGGCAATGCCCGAACCCGCCACTTCGATCGTATCGCCCGGACGCACCCGCCCGGTGGCGATCGTGCCCGAAAACCCGCGGAAATTCAGGTTGGGACGATTGACCCACTGCACCGGCATGCGGAACGGCAGATCGCGGGTGTCGTCCTCGACCTCGATATTCTCAAGCACCGCAAGCAGCGGCTCGCCCCGGAACCACGGCGTGTTGGGGCTTTTTTCGATCATGTTATCGCCAAACCGCGCCGAAAGCGGGATCGGCGTGATCGATTTAAACCCGGCCGAGGCCGCCGCCTGGCGATAATCGCCGACGATACGTTCGAACAAAGCGGCGTCGAAGCCCATCAGATCCATCTTGTTCACCGCCAGAATCACGTGGCGAATGCTCATCAAGCTGAGGATGAAACTATGGCGCCGGGTTTGCGTCAGCACGCCCTTGCGCGCGTCGATCAACACGATCGCCACGTCCGAGGTCGAGGCCGCGGTGGCCATGTTGCGGGTATATTGCTCGTGGCCGGGGCAATCGGCGATGATGAAGCGGCGCTGCGGCGTGGTGGCAAAACGATAGGCCACGTCGATGGTGATGCCCTGCTCGCGCTCGGCCTCCAACCCATCCAACAACAAGGCGAAATCAATATCTTCGCCGGTGGTGCCATGCTTTACGCTGTCGCGCGTGAGCGAGCTCAACTGATCGTCGAGAATCATCTTGGTGTCGTGCAGCAACCGCCCGATCAGGGTGGATTTGCCATCATCGACACTGCCGCAGGTCATCACACGCAGCAGGCCGCGCTCGGCCACTTTGGGGGCGATGTCATCCATCTCAGAAATACCCCTCCCGCTTTTTACGTTCCATGCTATCGGACGGATCGCGGTCGATCAGACGGTTGCCGCGCTCGGATGTGGTGACGGCCAGCGTCTCGCGCACGATGGCCTCCAACGTATCGGCATCGGATTCCACCGCACCGGTGAGCGGGTAGCAGCCCAACGAGCGGAACCGCACCTTCTTCATCATCGGCACTTCGCCCGGCAGCAAGCGCATCCGCTCGTCCTCAACCATGATCAGACTGCCGTCGCGTTCCACCACTGGACGCTCGGCAGCGAAATACAGCGGCACCAAGGGGATGTTTTCTTGCAGAATATACTGCCAGATGTCCTGCTCGGTCCAATTCGACAGCGGAAACACCCGCATCGATTCGCCGGCATGGACGCGGCCATTGTAGAGCCGCCAAAACTCGGGCCGCTGATTCTTCGGGTCCCATGCATGGGTGGCGGTGCGGAACGAAAAAATCCGCTCCTTGGCGCGCGATTTCTCCTCGTCGCGCCGTGCGCCGCCGAACGCCGCATCAAAGCCGTGCGCGGTCAGCGCGGCCTTCAGCGCCTCGGTCTTCATCGCGTGGGTGTAATAGCCGCCATCGTCGAACGGATTGACGCCCTTGGCCTTGGCTTCCTCGTTGCTTGCCACGATCAGGCGGAGACCCAGCTTTTCGGCCATCATGTCGCGGTGCTTGATCATCGCGCTGAACTTCCAGCCGGTATCGATGTGCAACAGCGGGAACGGAATGGGCGAGGGGAAAAACGCTTTTTCCATCAACCGCAACAACACCGAACTGTCTTTGCCGATCGAATACAGAAACACCGGAGCCCGGCATTCCGCCGCGACTTCACGGATGATGTGAAGACTTTCGTTCTCCAGCCTTTTCAGGTGCGAACGGTGATCCGAGGCGGGCAGTGACATGCGATAATCCGGTCTATAGGCCAAGTATTAATGCTGATTCGCCAAGACGGCTCATCCGTCTCTGTGGAATAGATGGCCGATAGGCATCAAATACGCAAGTCTTTTGTTGATTTAAAAAGCGCGGCTCGCGATCTCCCGATGCAACGGCGCGCCGGCTACCAAACTTGGCCGCAAAGCACCCCACAGCCCCAAAAGCCCCACCACCAACAAGCCCACCCGCCAATAACCGTTCAAATGAACCATAACCGCCTCACGCAATCGTCTTGATCAGAAGACTATCCGCCAAGCAAGTTAGCCGCGGATTAAGGCGGTCTGTGGCCGGGGTTGCGGCGAAAAAATGGCAACTTGCCCGTTCCGGACCCCATGCCGTCTTAACGCGGCCATTGGCTATTGGAACATGACGAGGCATACTCGGCCACCGCGCAGTGTTGTAGGTCGGGCAACGCCCGACATTGTCCGAAAATTTCCTGGCCTATGGCAAGGGTCCAAAATGTCGGGCGTTGCCCGACCTACACTCGCTGGCTACCCCGTCACCATCTCCACCGCCTTCCCCAAATCCACCGACAGCAGCCGCGATATCCCCCGCTCCTGCATTGTCACCCCATACAGCCGGTCCATCCGCGACATGGTCAGCGGGTGATGCGTCACCACCAGAAACCGCGTTTCGGTCTCGCGCACCATGTCTTCCAACAGCGTGCAGAACCTATCCACGTTGGCGTCGTCCAGCGGCGCGTCCACTTCGTCGAGCACTGAAATCGGCGCCGGGTTGCAGCGGAACACCGCAAAGATCAGCGACAGCGCGGTGAGCGCCTGTTCGCCGCCCGAAAGCAACGACAATGTGGCCAGTTTCTTCCCCGGCGGCTGGGCGTAAATTTCCAACCCCGCCTGCAGCACATCGTCCGAGCCGGTCAGCGCCAGATGCGCCCGGCCGCCGCCGAACATGCGGGCGAACAGGGTTTGAAAATGCCGATCCACTTCGGCGAATACGGCGGACAGACGTTCCCGCCCCTCGCGGTTCAGGTGCCCGATCGAGCCGCGCAGCTTGGCGATGGCGCTGGTCAGTTCGCCTTTTTCCCGCTCGATGGTGGAAATCTTGGTTTCCACCTCCTCGGCCTCCATCTCGGCGCGCAGATTGACCGGCCCCATCTCCTCACGCTCGCGCGTCAGCCGTTCCAATTTCCGCCGCGCCCGTTCCTCGGCGGCGGGGGTTGGATCTTCGGGCAACGAAGGCAAGGCGGATTCCTCGCCGAACCGTTCGATGATCCGCTCCATCACCGAGCCCCAGGCGTGATCGGCCTGGGCCACCGCACCTTCCGCCCGCACCTCGGCCTCGCGCAGCCGCGCCTGATCATGTTCCCACGCCCGCGCCGCCCGGTCCGCCTCCAACGCCTGCGTTTCCGCCAATCGCAATGCCTGATCGGCGGCGCTCCAATGCGCGGAAGCCCCGGCCTCTTCCTCGGTCGCCTGCATCCGCCGCGCCGCGATCTGCTCGGGTGCGCCAGCCACAGCGGCCTGCTCGGCCAAGGCCTCCACCCGGCGCGCGGCGAGATCCGTCACCCGCTGCACCGCATCCCGCCCGCGCTCGCCCCAATTTTCGCGCTCATGGGCCAAAGTCGCCGCCCGGCGCGCCCGCTCGGCCTGTTCGCGCACCAAGCCGTCACGCGCCGCCCGCGCCTCGGATTCCTGCCGGCGCGCCACACTTAACAATTGCCGCGCCTGGTCCACTGCCGCCCGCGCCGCCGCCAGGGCGCCCTCATCGGTCTTTTGCGCCACCGCCTCGGCCAGCCGGGCCACGCTTTCGTCCACTTCGGGCCGCAACCGCTGCAACTGCTCGGTTAAGTGATTCAATCTGGAAAGCGCCGTCGCGGCCTGCGATTTCAATTGCATCGCCGCCGCCCGCCCGCGTTCCAGCCTTTGTTCGGCCTCGCGCCGGGCGTTGCGCGCCGCCGCGTCCGCCGCCACCACGCCACGTTCGGCCTGATCGGCCTCGGCCCGTACCGCCCGCGCCTTTTGCACGGCGTCATTGGCCTCGGCCAATTTCCCCTGCAATCCCGCCAATCTGTTGCGCTGCTGCAACCGCACGCTGGCCGGCGTTTTCGCCCCGGCGCGGATCACATAGCCATCCCACCGCCACACCCCGCCGGCGCGGCTGACCAAAATCTGCCCCGGCCGCAATTGCGCGTGCAACGACTGCCCCAGATGATCATGTTCGACCACGCCGATAAACGCCAGGGCCCGCACCAAAGCCGCCGGCGCCTCGACCAGATCCGCCACCACCACCACGCCTTCGGGCCAGGGCGAGCGTTCCAGCCCCTCCAACTCCCGCCAATGCCGCGCGGCCGCTTCATTGGCCGCCGCCGCCAATTCCTCGCCCAAGGCCGCCCCCAAAGCCAATTCCAACCCGGCGGGCACCTGCAACCGATCCACCATCGACGGCCATTTTTCGCCGTCCCTGGTGGCCAAAAGCTCGGTCAGCGCCTCCACCTCGGCGGATAATTTCACCCGCACCGACTCGGCCTGGCTCATCGCCTCGCGCGCCTTGAACACCGCCGATTGCGCCTCCATCCGCCCACGCTCGGCTTCTTCCAAAGCGCGGCGCGCCGCATCCAGATCTTCCTGCGCCCGCGCCAGATCGGCCTCCGCCGCCTCTATTTTCGCCACCGGCACAATCTGCGCCTCGGCCTGCACATGTTCGGCTGCCAACCGCGCCAACTGCCCGCGCGCACGCGCCACGGCCTGTTCGGACTGCGCCAAAAGCTGGGCAAATGCCTGCGCCTGCGCCTGTTGCTGCGCGGCCTTGTCGGTGGCCCGATGCGCCTCGCTTTCGGCCTCGCGCGCCTGATCGCTGGCCAAAATCAGCGCCGACCCGGCCGCCTCGATCAACCCCGGCGATGCCGCCTCGGCCGCTTCGACCCGCGCCGCTTCTTCCGCCACCCGCGCCAAAGCCGCTGCGGCGTCGCGTTCCAACTGCTGCGCGTGGGCCATGTCGCGCTCGATCTGCCCGATCCTGGCGCCCGCCGCCCGTGCTTCCTGTTCGGCCCGCGCCAGATCCGCCTCGACCTGCTCGCGCACCAACCGCGCCCGTTCGCGCGAGGTGCGCAATTCGGATTCCCGCAGCCGCAAAGGCGGCAACACGGCCGCCGCCGCTTCCGCCAATCCCTGCGCCTTGGTCACCGCCAGCCCCGCCGCCGCGGTCAGCACGGTCGATTCCAACAGCGTTTTTTTGGCCGCCGCGCGCTCCAACTCGGCCCGGCCCTTTTGCAGCGCGAGCAACTCGCCCTCCGCCGCCCGGCACAAACCATTGATATTGCGATACCGCGCCGCCTGCCGCGCCTGACGCTTCAAGCCTTCAAGCTGCCCTTCCAACTGCCCGCGCAAATCCTCGGCGCGTTCCAGATTAAGCTCGGCGGCGCGTAATTTCAGCTCGGCCTCGTGGCGGCGCGCGTGCAACCCGGTGATGCCGGCGGCCTCTTCCAATATCTGCCGCCGTTCCTCGGGCCGCGCATTCACCAATGCCGCCACCCGCCCCTGCGAGATCATCCCGGAAGACCGCGCCCCGCTGGCAAGATCCGCGAACAAGGTCTGCACATCGCGCGCTCGCACCTCGCGCCCATTGACGCGATAATTGCTGCCCGATCCGCGTTCGATCCGCCGGGAAATTTCCAATTCGCCTTGCGCCGGCAACCCCACCGCGCTGCCGTGCGCTTCTTCCAGGCTCAAAGTCACCTCGGCGATATTGCGCGAGGCCCGGTGCGCGGTGCCGGCAAAAATCACGTCGTCCATCTCGCCGCCGCGCATCGACCGCGCCGAATTCTCGCCCATCACCCAACGCAATGCTTCCACCACGTTGGATTTGCCGCAGCCGTTCGGCCCGACAATGCCGGTGAGACCCGCCAGGATCTCGACCGTCACCGGTTCGGCAAAACTTTTAAACCCGGTCAGAGCCAGGCGCGTCAGGCGAGCGGGCAAAAATCAGCTCACACTGGCGATGAATTGCGTGAACAAATCGTAACTCATCTCGCCGGCCTTCTGCTGCTCGCCTTTCGGCCCCTTAACAACAAACGTCGGGGTCGAGTCGATGTTGTATTTGGCGGTGGCGTCCGAGCGTTCCTTCATCACGAAATTCTGCAAATCGGTATCGCCGATCACCTTGTCGAACTGATCGCGCGGCATCCCCGCCAGCGCCGCTTCCTTGGCCAGCGCATCGATCGGATCGATGGTGCTGTTGAACGCCCAACGCATCTGGCTTTGGAACAGGGCCATCACAAACGGTTCATACATGTCCGGCGGCAGGCTGCGCGCCACCATGGTGGCGGAAAGCGCGATCCGGTCCAACGGGTAATCGGCGAACACCCAACGCACCCTGCCGGTATCGATCAATTTGGCCTTGATATCCGGGAACACCTCACGCGCGAAGGCGGCGCAATGCGAGCAGGTCAGCGAGAAAAACTCGGTCACCGTCACCGGCGCGCTGTCCGCTCCGATCGCCCGCACCGTCTCGCGCACATCGCCACCCGCCGCCACCGGCGCAGGCGTAGGCGTAGGCGCAGGCGTGGGCGTGGGCGCGGACCCAGCCGCCACAGGGGGGGCAACGGGCGCGGACATGGCCGCCTGCTTGTCCGCCCGCGTCAACCAAAACGCGCCACCACCCACCGCGGCCAACCCCACCAGCGACGAAACAACCACACGACGATTAAGGCTCATTTTGGTCCCCAGGAAGATTTTGAGTAAAATTTCGCGCGCGCATTTTGCGCATAAATTCAGCGAAGCGAAAGAGCGGAAAAAATCTTCTTATTTGAAAAAACGAAGCAAAAAACCTTCAATAATTTATGTATATACAAAATCATACATCACGCCGTCATTGCAAACCCCTTGGCGACGCAATCCGGCGCTTCCACACCCAGCTTTTTACCCTATGACTCACGAACGATAGAGGACCAACCCCACGATGAAGAACAACGCGCCCGAACTCACCAAGGAATGGTTTGCCGGGGCAGATCTCTATCAAGGCGACAAACTTGTCAGAAAGGGCGGCCGCCCAAAATCCGAGCACCCCAAAAAAGCCGTCAACATCCGCCTGGATGCCGACCTGCTGGATCATTTCCGCGCCAGCGGCCCCGGCTGGCAATCACGCATCAACGATACCCTGCGCAGGATCGCGGGTCTGCGGTAGGCAAGGCACGCCAACAACCTCACCGCCCTTCCTCCGTGATTGCCGCCCCCAACCGTTCCAGCGCCTCGCGCAATGGCCCTTCGGGCAAATCCCCCGTGATCTTCACCACACCCGCCCGCGCCCGCCTCGCGGGCCTCACCACCCTGGCCGTCCGCGCCGCTTCTTGCACGAATTTCACCCGCTCGACCAACACCCGCCCCAACGCGCCGTTGATCCTGGAACGCAGCATCTCGGCCTGGTGCTGCAATTCCAGCGCCACGATGCCGGTGCAGGCAATCGTGAGGGCGCCGGCCGAAAAGCGCTTGGCATAGCTCACGGCCGCCAATTCCGGCCCGACAATTTCGGCCCAATCCGACAATAATTGCGCGCTGGCGGGCGATTTCTTCTGGAACACCGGCCTTGCAATCTGCGGCACCAGCGACGAAAGCGGCCGCGCTGTATAAGATCGCTTGTCCTCGCTCATGCTATTCCCCATACCGTTGCCATGCTCTCCACTCCCCTACTCGAATGGTACGATCGCCATCGCCGCCGTCTGCCCTGGCGCGGCGAAGGCAACGCGACACCCGACCCATACCGCGTCTGGCTGTCCGAGATCATGCTGCAACAAACCGTCGCCGCCGCCGTTATACCCTATTTCGAGCGTTTCACCGCCCTATTTCCCAATGTTCAATCGCTCGCCGCCGCCCCCGATGCGCAAATCATGGCCGCGTGGGCCGGGTTGGGCTATTACGCCCGCGCCCGCAACCTGCTTGCTTGCGCCCGCGCCGTGTCTTCCCTGGGCGCCTTCCCGCGCACCCCGGCGGAACTGGTCAAACTTCCCGGCATTGGCCCCTATACCGCCAACGCCATCGCCGCCATCGCCTTCGGCGTCCCCGTCATCCCGGTGGACGGCAATGTCGAACGCGTC
Source organism: Pseudomonadota bacterium (assembly GCA_021798375.1). Lineage (GTDB taxonomy): Bacteria > Pseudomonadota > Alphaproteobacteria > Acetobacterales > Acetobacteraceae > JAJZHU01. The sequence goes on from JAJZHU010000005.1 coordinate 11,091, forward strand.
GTCTCCCGCCTGTTCGCGATCGAAACACCCTTGCCGCGCTCCCGGCCCGAAATCGCCGCCCGCGCCGCAGCCCTGATCCACCCCACCCGCGCCTCGGATCTTGCCCAGGCGTTGTTCGATCTCGGCGCCACCATCTGCACCCCCACCTCGCCCGCCTGCGTCCTGTGCCCGTTGCGCACACATTGCGCCGCCCACGCCCAAGGCATCATGACCAGCCTGCCGCGCAAAGAGCCGAAAAAGCCCCGCCCCACCCGCTATGGCGTGCATTTCCACCTCACCGACGCCGAAGATCGTCTGTTGCTGCGCACCCGCCCGCAAAGCGGCCTGCTCGGCGGCATGACCGAACTCCCCGGCCCCGCCTGGCGCGACCGGCCGTGGAGCGAAGCCGAGGCGCTGACCGAAGCCCCGCAACGCGCCCCCTGGCGCCTTCTTGGCCAAATCGAGCACGACATCACCCATTTTCATCTGAAAATCGATGTTTACGCGGCCCAGCTTGCCACCATCCAGGCCGAAGGCTTCCTGCGCCCAAGCCATGCACTCGACGCCGAAGCACTGCCCAGCGTGATGCGGAAATGCGTTAAAATGGCGGGCAAAATGACAACGGCGTGAAGATCCTTTGCCCCTCACGGCAGCAGGATTCGTTCCGCCTTTTCAATCATCTCCAGCACCGCCGGGCGCAAGCCATAAGCCCCGAGCGCCCCTCGCTTGGCCCAGACCACCTCGCTCACATCGTCCCCGGCGCATAATTCACCGCCCGCGCACCAGCCGCCAAAATCCAGGATCGTGTAATGAAACTTCACCCGCCCGAGGGCGTCGCGATGGATCAAATCCACATGCCCGAGCAACGCAAGCGCCCCGACCCGCAGCCCGGTTTCCTCGGCCAATTCCCGCCGCGCCGCATCTTCGCAGCTTTCTCCCAATTGCTGCACCCCGCCCGGCAAGCTCCACTCCCCCAACGCCGGAGCCTGTCCACGCCGCGCCAGCAACACCGCATCGCCCTGCAACAACACCACCCCGATGCCCACCCAGGGCCGTGCCGGATAACGCCGCATCAAACCCGCCTCGCACGCATGAAGGTCACCCGTCCCATCAACCACACCGCCAGCAAAGACACAGCGGCGGTCAGCAAAAACGGCGCTCCCGGCAAATAAAAGAACGCGTGGGTGGAAAAATGCACGAAAATCTCGCCCGCCACCAATGGCGCCACGATCGCCGCCACCCCTTCCATCGCAGAAAGCGCCCCTTGCGCCTCGCCCTGACGGTTGGCTGTGGCCATCGAAGACACCATCGCCCGGATCGCCGGCATGGTCAGCGAACCACACCCCGAAATCACGCAGGCACACCAAATCATCCAGCCGTGATCGGCCAGCGCATAAACCAGCGTGGCAAACGCCGTAAAGCAGTATCCCAACCGCGCCGACTGCACCTCGCCCACCGCCACCACCACACGCCGCGCCAGGAACGCCTGCACGATCACCTGGGTAAACCCGACCAGTGCTATGGCCATGCCGTTTTGCGCCGAAGCCCAGCCAAAGCGCAGATTCGCGGACAGCAAGAACGCCACCGGAAACGCTCCCATGCCAAACCAGGTCAGGAACCAGCAAATCCCCAGGCGCGTCAGATCGGGCGAGGAAAGCAACGATTTGGCCGATGAAAACGGATTTGCCCGCGTCCAGTCGAACGCCCGCCGCCGCTCGGGCGGCAGGCTTTCAGGCAACACCAGCAACCCATAGAGCAAATTCAGCACGCACAGCCCCGCCGCCACCCAAAACGGCAAACGCAAGCTGATCGCCCCCAGCCACCCGCCAACCGCCGGCCCCAACACAAACGCGCCGCCGATCGTCGCCCCCACCAGACCAAACCGCTGCGCGCGCTTTTCGGGCGGCGTCACATCGGCGATATAGGCATTGACCGACACCACGCTGGCCGCCGTCAACCCGCCCAGCACCCGCGCCACCACCAGCCAGCTCAAGCGCGGCGCCCATCCCATCAGCATGAAATCGAACGCCATGCCGGTGATCGAAATCAAGATCACCTTCCGCCGCCCAAAACGATCGGAAAGCCCGCCCAACACCGGGGCCGCAAACAATTGCGCCACCGCAAACACCGACATCATCACGCTCAACATGCGCGACGCCAATCGCGGATCGGCACCCGCCATCGATGACACAAGCTGCGGAACGACCGGAATGATCATCCCCACACTCAGGGCATCGAGCCCCATCGCCACCAAGGCAAACAAAATCGCAGGCGAACGTGCCGACATAAATCCCCAAGATCATTTCTATTATTGGTTAAACGCTTAAACCGGCCTGATTTTCAAAATCCGCCACCGCCGCCGCCCAATCAAGCGCCACGCATGGCGCCAGCAAAGCCAGATCGGCGCGCGACATCGCCAATATCACCGCCGCACCCTCCCGTTGTTCCAGCCCGGGCGCCGGGTCCGCCGCCACCCGCGCCCCGTCCAGCACCAATACGCGCGCACCTCGCGCCGCCGCCAAAGCCGCCGCCGGCGCGGCGTCGTCCACAAAGCCAACCCCGCGCAGCACAGACGCCAACCCGGCCAAATCCCCCGTATTAACACCCCCCGTCTTAACATCCCCCGCCAACAACAATTCGCCACCCCAATCCACCACCACCGAGGCCACCGCCGCCACCGCGCGATAGGCCACATCGGCGTCCTTGCAGCCCACCAAAATCACGCTCACCGCGGGCGCATCGCACCACGGCAACACGATCGGCCGCCTCAAACCCTCGCCCGTCAAAACCTTGCCCAGCACCGCCAAGGCGCGATCCACCGCCACCGGCGCCACAAAATCGGCCAGCGCCGCGGTCATCGCCTCGGCCTCGCGCCGCACCCCGTCGATCCGCGCCCCCAGCAACGCCACCCCCGGATCCTCGCCGCCTTGCATCAATCGCCCGAACACGGTTCCCGTCCGCCGCTCGCGCACCTCAACCCGGTGCCAAGCCTTGCCCGTGCGGGGCGGCAACACCACAAGAAACCCGAAGTGATCGTGCGGCGGCCCGTTCAACCGCGCCCCTTCGTTGCGGCGATCCGCCGACAAAGCGCGCCACACCACCCCGTCGAGCAACACCTCGACAACGCATTGCAACTGCGGATGCGACGGATTCCAACACCACCCCAGGATGCTGTCGGCCTCTGCGCGATAGACCGCCCCCAGGATGATCTCGCTCATCAACTGCGTCCGAAATGGTCTTCCAACCGCACGATATCGTCTTCGCCCAGATAGGAGCCGGATTGCACTTCGATCAATTCCAGCGGGATTCGCCCCACATTATCAAGCCGGTGTACACAACCCAACGGCAAATAGACGCTCTCGTTCTCGCGCACCATCAGCACCTCGGCGTCGCGCGTCACCTGGGCCGTGCCCACCACCACCACCCAATGTTCGGCGCGGTGGAAATGTTTCTGCAAACTCAGTTGCTTGCCCGGATCGACCACAATCCGCTTGACCTGAAACCGCGCCCCGCTGATCAGGCTTTCGTAAAATCCCCACGGCCGGTAAATGCGGCGATGCTCGGTCGCCTGCTTGCGCCCCTGCTTCTTCAGCCGGTCCACGATCACCTTCACATCCTGCGATCGATCGCGCCTTGCCGCCAGCACCGCATCGTCGGTCACCACCAGGGCGATGTCCTCCAGCCCCGCCACCGCCACCAGCATCCCTTCGGCCCGGACCAAACAATTCCTGGCGTCCACCAGGGTAACATCGCCCGTGGTCGCGTTGCCGTCGGCATCCTTGGCTGAAAGCTGCCACAGCGCGTCCCAACTCCCCACGTCCGACCAGCCGATTTCGGCCGGCACCACCACCGCCTTTTGGGTGCGTTCGGCCACGGCATAATCGATCGAAATATCGGGACTCGCCGCGAACGCGGCTTCATCCAGCCGCACAAACCCCAAATCGTCGCGCCGCGCCGCCACCGCTTGCTTCACCGCCGCCAACACATCGGGCGCATGTTCGGCCATCTCGGCGAGCCAGGTGCGCGCGGTGGCCACGAACATCCCCGAGTTCCACAAATGCCGCCCGCTGGCCACCAATCGCTCGGCCTCGGCCAGCACCGGCTTTTCCACGAATCGCGCCACGCCATGCACGCCCGCGATTCCCGGCAGTTCCGCGCCCAGTTCGATATAGCCGTAACCCGTCTCTGGCCCCGTGGGTTTCATGCCGAAGGTCACGCAATAACCCGCCCGCGCCGCCTCGCACGCAAGCGCCAAACTCTCGTTCAGCGCATCGGGCAGGCTCACCGCCGCGTCCGCCGCCATGATCCACAACACCGCATCGGGATCGCGCTCGGCCGCGATCAGCGCCGCCGCCGCGATCGCCGGGGCGGAATTGCGCCCCACCGGCTCCAACACGATCCCGGCATCGTCGATTCCCACCTGGTGCAGTTGATCGCGCACCAAAAACCGGTGCTCGTGGTTGCACACCACCATCGGCGGCAAAAACGCCGCCCCGGAGGCCCGCAACACCGTGTCCTGGATCAGACTTTTGTCGGTCACCAGACTCCAGAACTGCTTGGGATAGGAACTGCGCGAAATCGGCCACAACCGCGTGCCAGAACCGCCAGAGAGAATAACCGGGACCACCAGGCTCGACATCGCCACCACTCACCCAACAAAAAGGAGAAAAAAACTATCGGCCCGGCAATCGATCAAAGCGCCAGGAAATCCCGCCGCACCCAGCTCCAGGCGCCCAAACATAATCCAACCGCGCCCCAGGTCGCATTTTGATTGACGATCGCCACCGCCCCCAAGGCAACCGCCGCCACGCAAATCGGCGAAGGCGCGCGGATCAAGGTCAGCAGCCCGGCATACAAGGCCGCCGCGCCCCAACCATAAACGCCCTGCAGCCACAAAGTCGCCGTGCGGGGCAGACAGATCAACGGCGGCGCGGATACGGAGCAAATCGTCCCCCACGCGCGCGGCTCGATGTAAACCGCCCGATAGCGCATCATCAGCGCCAAACTGGCCCCCACCAACGCCAGCCCCATCGCATCGGCGATAAAAGGATGTTTGCGATGGAATTGCAGCATCATGATCCTGTCCTTATGGTGCGCGCCCGCACTACGTGGCACACATAGTATCAGACGTTCTAGCAAACGCCATTCGCTGTATTGTTCAAGGAGCCCAGGTCAAGTCAATGGGGAACGCGCCCAGCTTTCAGGAAATGATCCTGCGCCTGCACGGCTTTTGGGCCCGGCAAGGCTGTGTCATCTTGCAACCTTACGATGTGGAAATGGGCGCAGGCACCTTCCACCCCGCCACAACCTTGCACGCTCTGGGCGAAAAACCCTGGCGCGCCGCCTATGTGCAGCCCTCGCGCCGCCCCACCGACGGGCGCTATGGCGAAAATCCCAACCGGCTGCAGCATTATTATCAATACCAGGTGATCATGAAGCCAAGCCCGGCCACGGCCCAGGATCTGCTCTTGCAAAGCTATCGCGAGATCGGCCTCGACCCCGCCCTGCACGACTTCCGCTTTGTCGAGGACGATTGGGAAAGCCCTACCCTGGGCGCCTGGGGCCTGGGCTGGGAAGTGTGGTGCGACGGCATGGAGGTGGGTCAATTCACCTATTTCCAGCAAGTCGGCGGCATCCCGGTGATCCTTCCCAGTTTCGAGATGACCTATGGACTCGAACGGCTGGCGATGTATGTGCAGGAAGTCGAAAACGTGTTCGACCTCGATTTCAACGGCAACGGCGTCACCTATGGCGATATCTTTCTGCGCGCCGAACGCGAATACAGCGCGCATAACTTCGAATTTTCCAACCCTGAAATGCTCGCGCGCCATTTCACCGACGCCGAAGCGGAGTGCGGTTCGTTGCTGGCCAATAAACTTGCCTTGCCCGCCTATGATCAGTGCATCAAGGCCAGCCATCTGTTCAATCTGCTCGACGCCCGCGGCGTGATCTCGGTCACCGAACGGGCGGCCTATATCGGCCGTGTGCGCGCCCTGGCCAAAGCCTGCTGCGAGGCATGGCTGGCCGGCGAACTTGCCTGCGCGATCTAAATTTATGGCGGTATAAGATTCCAATGTCCGAATTTCTCCTCGAGCTATTCTCCGAAGAAATCCCCGCCCGGATGCAGGCGCGCGGGGCCGAAGACCTCGCCCGTCTGGTGGGCGAGGCGCTGGCACCGCTCAACATCGCCGCCATCGATCCGATCTATGGCCCGCGCCGCATCGCCCTGGTGGCGCAGATCGACAAAAGCGTCCCCGCGGCCAGCATCCCGGAACGCGGCCCGCGCCTCACCGCGCCCGACGCCGCCCTCAACGGCTTCTTGCGCAAACAAGGTGCCACGCGCGAAGAACTGCGCGCCGAGGGCGATTTCTGGGTGTTGGAAAAAACCTCCCCCGCCCAACCCGCCGCCACGTTGATCGCCGAACGCCTGCCTGCGCTGCTGCGCCGTTTCCCCTGGCCCAAATCGATGCGCTGGGGCGGCAGTTCGTCTTTCACCTGGGTCCGCCCGCTCAAACGTATCTTGTGTCTGCTCGACGGCGAAATCGTGCCGTTCGATCTGAACTTCGGCGGCGACGACGGGCACGGCCTCCGATCCTCCAACCTCACCGAAGGCCATCGCATGATGTCCCCCGGTGCATTCACCGTGAACAGCGCCGCCGACTGGCGCGAAAAGCTGCTGACCCATCATGTCGTGCTCGACGCCGCGGAGCGCCGCCGCCTGATCGCCCAGGGGTTGGAGAAAGCCGCGGCGCAACAGCCCAATCTCGCCATCGTTCCCGACTCCGGCCTGCTTGATGAAGTCACCGGCCTGGTGGAATGGCCGGTCGCCCTGCTGGGGCGCATCGACGACGATTTCATGGATCTGCCGCCCGAGGTGATGCAGGTGTCGATGCGCGTCAATCAGCGCTATTTCGCCACCCGCGATAATTTCGGCGCCCCCGCGCCATACTTTGCCTTCGTCGCCAACGTCGAAGCCCTCGACGGCGGCCGCGCCATCGTCGGCGGCAACGAGCGCGTGCTGCGCGCCCGCTTCTCCGATGCCCGCCATTTCTGGGATCTCGACCGCGCCCGCAGCCTCGAATCCCGCCTCCCGGCGCTCGACCGCGTCACCTTCCACATCAAACTCGGCACCCAGGGCGAGCGCGCGGGCCGCCTGAGCCGTCTCGCCCATCATCTGGCGGTAGGTCTCGGCGCCGACGCGGGACTTGCCGCCCGCGCCGCCCTGTTGTGCAAAGCCGATCTTTCCACCGGCATGGTGGGCGAGTTCCCCGAATTGCAAGGCATCATGGGCAGCTATTACGCCGCCCACGACGGCGAAGCGCCCGAAGTGGTAAAGGCCATCCGCGAACATTACAGCCCCAAAGGCCCATCCGACGCAGTGCCCAGCGCCCCCGCGAGTGTGGTAACGGCGCTGGCCGACAAGCTGGATACACTGGCTGGCTTCTTCGCCATCGGCGAAAAACCCACCGGCGCGGGTGATCCGTTTGCCTTGCGCCGCGCCGCCCTGGGCATCATCCGCATCATCCGCGACAACAAACTCCGCCTGCATCTGCGCGAACAGATCGGTTTCGCCCTCAGCGCCCGGCTGGAATATGTGCCGGAAATCCTCGAATTCCTGCTCGACCGGCTGCGCATCCAACTGCGCGCCGAGGGCGCCCGCCATGATGTGCTGGCGGCCATCGGCGAGGACGACGATCTCACCCGCCTGCTTGCCCGCACCGAGGCGGTGGCCGATTTCCTCACCACCGAGGACGGCGCCAACCTGCACGCCGCCTATAAGCGCGCCGCCAATATCCTGCGCATCGAAGAAAAGAAAGACGGCGCCATCACCGGCGAGATCGCCCGCGACCTGCTTGTCTTGCCCGAGGAACAAGCGCTTATGGCCATCCTCGACGGGCTTGCGGGTGTGTCCAAACTGCTAGAGGCGGAACAATTCCGCACCGCGATGACCGAAATGGCACATCTGCGGGTTCCGCTGGACGGGTTCTTTGATAAAGTAACGGTCAACGCGCCAGAAGCGCCCATCCGTTCCAATCGCTTGCGGCTGCTCGCCCTGGTTCGTTCGACGATCGACCAGGTGGCAGATTTTTCTCGTATCGAAGGCTGAGGTCAAACATGACGAAATGTGTTTATAGTTTTGGCGCGGGTCATAACGAAGGTCGTGCCGACATGCACAACCTGCTCGGTGGCAAAGGCGCCAACCTCGCCGAAATGGCCTCGATCGGCTTGCCGGTCCCGCCAGGCTTTACCATCACCACCGAAGTCTGCACCGCTTTCACCGATAGCAACGGCACCTATCCGGCCGAACTGGCGGCCCAGGTGCGCGCCGCCCTCGCCGTGGTCGAAGCCGCCGTCGGGCGCAAATTCGGCGACAAACACAACCCCCTGCTCGTCTCGGTGCGTTCGGGCGCGCGTGTTTCCATGCCCGGCATGATGGATACGGTGCTCAACCTCGGCCTCAACGACGCCACCGTGATCGGCCTGGCCGAAGGTGCCGGCGACGCCCGATTCGCCTGGGACAGCTATCGCCGCTTCATCCAGATGTACAGCTCGGTGGTGCTTGGCGTCGATCACCACCGCTTTGAAGAAATCATCGAGCATGTCAAACTCGATCAGGGCGCGATCGAAGACACCACCCTGTCCGCCCAGGATTGGCACCGCATCGTCGATGCCTATAAAGACATGGTCGAGGAAGAAACCGGCCACGCCTTTCCGCAAGACCCCGAGGAACAATTATGGGGCGCCATCGGCGCGGTGTTCGGTTCATGGATGAACCCGCGCGCCATCACCTATCGCCGCTTGCATGAAATCCCCGGCAACTGGGGCACGGCCGTCAGCGTGCAAGCCATGGTGTTCGGCAACATGGGAGCCGATTGCGCCACCGGCGTGTGTTTCACCCGCGATCCGTCCACCGGCGAAAATATCTTTTACGGCGAATATCTGATCAACGCCCAGGGCGAAGACGTGGTGGCGGGCATCCGCACCCCGCAGCCGCTGTGCACGGCGCGCGCCAAGCCGGGCGAGGTTTCTATGGAAGAAGCCATGCCCGCCGCCTACGCCGAACTGGTCAAGGTGCGCGAAAAGCTCGAACAGCATTATCGCGACATGCAGGACATCGAGTTCACCATCCAGCGCGACAAGCTTTACATGCTGCAAACCCGCAACGGCAAACGCACCGCCGCCGCCAGTTTGCGCATCGCCGTCGATATGGCCAACGAGGGCCTGATCGACCGCAACGAAGCCATCATGCGGGTCAATCCATCCTCGCTCGATCAATTGCTGCACCCCACGCTCGACCCCAAAGCCACCCGCACCTTGCTCTCCAAAGGCCTGCCCGCCTCGCCGGGGGCTGCCTCGGGCCATGTGGTGTTCTCGGCCGATGAAGCCGAAAACCGCAGCCAAAAGGGCGAATCGGTGATTCTGGTGCGCATCGAAACCAGCCCCGAAGACATCCACGGTATGCACGCCGCCCGCGGCATTCTCACCACCCGCGGCGGCATGACCAGCCACGCCGCCGTGGTCGCCCGCGGCATGGGCCGGCCATGCGTCGCCGGCGCCGGTGGCATCACCGTCGATTACCACCGCCAAACCCTGTCGGCCGGTGGACGCACCATCCGCGCCGGTGAACTTGTCACCATCGATGGCGCCACCGGCGAGGTCTTCGCGGGCTCGGTCGCCATGATCGAACCCGCATTGTCGAACGATTTCGCCACCTTGATGACATGGGCCGACGCCGTGCGCCGTTTGCGCGTGCGCACCAACGCCGAGACCCCGCTTGATGCCAACACCGCCCGCAAATTCGGCGCCGAAGGCATCGGCCTGTGCCGCACCGAACATATGTTCTTCGACCCCGCCCGCATCGGCGCGGTGCGGCAGATGATCATGGCGTCGGATGCCGACGGCCGCAAAGCCGCCCTGGCGCGCCTGCTGCCGTTCCAACGCCAGGATTTCACCGACCTGTTCCGCATCATGGCCGGCCTGCCTGTCACCATCCGCCTGCTCGACCCGCCCTTGCACGAATTCCTCCCCCATGCCGAAGGCGAAATGCAGGAAGTCGCGGCGGCACTCGGCCTCGATCTCGAAGCCATCCGCCGCCGCGTGTCGGAGCTTTCCGAAGCCAACCCCATGCTGGGCCATCGCGGCTGCCGCCTGGGCATCACCTTCCCGGAAATCTATGAAATGCAAGCCCGCGCCATCTTTGAAGGCGCCATCGCCATCGCCCGGGAAACCGGCGACGCCCCCGTGCCCGAAATCATGATCCCGCTCGTCGGCGCCAAGCGCGAGCTTGAAGTCACCCGCGCCCAGGTCGATAAAATCGCCAAGGAAGTGTTCGCCGAAGCGGGCCAGACGCTTACCTACACCGTGGGCACCATGATCGAACTGCCGCGCGCCGCCCTCACCGCCGATCACATCGCCGAGGCGGCCGATTTCTTCAGCTTCGGCACCAACGATCTCACCCAGACCGTGTTCGGCCTGTCGCGCGACGACGCGGGCAAGTTCCTGCCTTTCTACGTCGAACACGGCATCCTGCCGCGCGATCCGTTCGTCACACTCGACCTTGAAGGCGTGGGCGAGTGCATCCGCATCGCCGCGCAAAAAGGCCGCTCGAAAAAGCCCGACCTGAAAATGGGCATCTGCGGCGAACACGGCGGCGACCCCAGCTCGATCCATTTCTGCGAAGCCACCGGGCTCGATTATGTTTCCTGCTCGCCCTACCGCGTTCCCGTGGCGCGTCTGGCGGCGGCCCAGGCCACCTTGGGCGTCGCGCGCGACCGCACCGCTTGAACAATTCCTGAACGCAGGGCGGAACAAAGGCACATTCCGCCCTGTGCCCGGGCAGGCAAAAAGCAAAAAACTTTCGGAAAATAAATATGCCGTCTTATGTTGAAGAGATTTTATTGCAAAACGAGGAAATAACTTACCGCGCGCATTTGAGCAAATGGGCCTATTTTTGGCGTATTTTCTTCGGGGTTATCTTGTTTCCATTCATAATCGGCGTGTTTATTTTATTTGGCCTGTGGGTGAAGTTCACCAACACCGAGCTTGCCGTCACCAATCTGCGCGTCGTCGCGAAATTCGGCTTCATCCGTCGCAATACATTCGAACTGGACATCAATCGGGTCGAAGGCATCCAGATCCACCAAACTTTCTTTGGCCGGATTTTCAACTTTGGCACCTTGCGCATCGGCGGCACCGGCAACGCCGACCCGATCCCCAATATATCCCATCCCATGGCGTTCCAAAAAGCCGTGATGGAAAGCCAGAACACCTATCGCCATTCGTCAATAAGACAATAGACAACCAGCCGTCGGAGAACAGCAGAATGAGCCAAGCCGTGCAACGCCCTTCCACCTGGATGGCGCCGCTCGTTACCTCGCTGTTCTTTGCCTGGGGCTTTTCCACGGCGCTCAATGATATATTGGTGCCCAAACTCAAAGCCCTGTTCGCCCTCAATTACACCGAGGTGATGCTCACCCAATTCTGCTTCTTCGCCGCCTATTTCCTGATGTCCTGGCCCGCGGCCAAGATCATCGCCAAATTGGGCTATATGCGCGGCATCGTGGTCGGGCTCGTCGTCATGGCGCTGGGGTGTTTGCTGTTCACCCCCGCCGCGCGCCTGGGCGTTTATCCGCTGTTCCTGATGGCATTGTTTACCCTCGCCACCGGCATCACCTTGCTCCAGGTCGCCGCCAATCCGCTGATGGCGCTGGCCGGATCGGAAGAAACCGCCTCGTCGCGGCTCAATTTCGCCCAGGCCTTCAACTCGCTCGGCACCACCATCGCCCCCCTCATCGGGGCGGCGCTGATCCTGAAAAACATCGCCCCCGCGCCCGATCCCCACAGCCTCACGCCCGCCGCCCTCGGCGCCTTCCGCAGCAGCCAGGCGAGCGTGATCCAATTCTCCTATCTGGCGATCGCCGGCATCTTTCTGTTCTTTGCCCTGATCTTCTGGCTCTTGCGCCAAAAAGCCTCGGCCCCGGCCACCGACGCGACACCTTTGGGCTTTGCGGTCCTCCGCCGCCCGCAACTCGCCTTCGGCTGCGTGGGCATCTTCGTCTACGTCGGCGCCGAAGTCGCCCTCAGCAGCCTGATGATCAACTTTCTGATCCAACCCCACATCCTGGACACCACCGCCGAGCACGCCGCCCGCTACGTCAGCCTCTATTGGGGCGGCGCCATGGTCGGCCGCATCATCGGCTCGGCAGCACTTCGCTTCATCCGCCCCGGCTACGCGCTGGGCGCCTGCGCCCTGATCGCCGCCACGCTTGCCGCCACCGCCGGCCTCACCACCGGCACCGTCGCCGCCATCGCCCTCGTCGCCATCGGCCTGTTCAACTCGATCCAATTCCCCACCATCTTCACCCTTGGCATCGACGGACTGGACGAAGAAACCCCCCAAGGCAGCGGGCTTTTGTGCATGGCCATCGTCGGCGGCGCCATCGTCCCGCTGCTCACCGGCAAACTGATCGATCAATTCGGCTTCGCGCCCGCCCTGACGCTTCCGGTGCTGTGCTATCTGTTCATTGCGGGTTATGGGTTCTGGACGGCGCGGCGCAACACGACGCCCCGGGCAACGGCGAAATAAAAGTCCGTAGGGTGGGGAAGCTCT
>JAJZHU010000146.1 GCA_021798375.1 Pseudomonadota bacterium
AAATTCTTCGGGCAGCGTCGCCATCGCCAGCGTAATCCCGGCCAGGATCGCGTCCACCCAGTCGCCATGGAGCAAGCCATAAACCACAACCAGAAACACCGACGCGCCGATTCCTGCCGTTGCGAACAGCACGACAAGACGCCGGGTTTGTAGTTGCAACGGCGTCGGCGCGGCATCCACCGTGCCGAGAGACTTGCCGATCCGGCCAATTTCCGTGCGGCTACCCGTCGCGGTCGCCTGGGCCAACCCGCCCCCGGCAACGATCAAACTGCCGGACCAAACATGCGCGCTGCCGTCCCCGCCGGGCCGAATATCGATAGCGCCATTTCCACCGATCTGCTTGGCAACAGGAACCGACTCGCCTGTCAGCAAAGATTCATCGGACTCCAAATGGGTGGATTCGAGCAGCAACCCATCGACGGAAACCCGATCCCCCTCCGACAACACGACCACGTCGCCTACCACCAGCTCTTTTGACGCAATATGTTGACGCTGCCCGTCCCGGATAACCAATGACTTGGGACTGGTCAGGTCTTTGAGCGCCGCAAGCGTTTTCTCGGTCCGGCTTTCCTGAACCGCGACAAGCCCGACATTGACGACGGCAAAGGCGAGAAGAATGACCGCCTCCGCGCGATCGCCCAAAAATAAATAGATCACGCCCGCCGCCAAAAGCAGTTGAAGCATCGGCTCGCGGACGGCGTCCAAAACGATGCGTGCGAAATTACGCTGGCGTTCCTGGGGCAGTTCGTTCGGCCCATCGGCGGCCAGCCGTGCCGCCGCTTCTCGTGCGGTCAATCCTGAGAAATCACGATTGATGGGTGAGGCATTCATGGATTCAGACATCATGATCTATCTTTAAACATCGACATTTCCGTCTTGTCTTGCCCGCCGGGGGCGCGCATCGCGGCGCGCAGTGGGGCCAATTCCTTGCGAATGTCGTCCATGTCGCTCTCCCCGTTTTGCCATTGCGGATGATTTATCGCGATTTGATCATGACAGATTCAGAAGCGGATTTCACTTCGTCCCGGTCATATGATCGGACGTTATACGATCGGACATTATACGATCAGACGGGGTCTTATACCAGACGGCGTAAAGTTTGACCCAGCTCTAGCCCCGCCGTCATGCGAGCCCTTGCGAAGCGATCCATCTTCTTCTCCCTGCGGCTGACTGGACCAGAACAAGATGGATTGCTTCGCAAGGGCTCGCAATTGTCACAAGGGTCAGTCTCTACGCGGTCTGGTATTACCCCCTCAATTTCCCCTCAACGCATCCAGCAATGCCTGAAAATCCGCCGGGATCGGCGTCTCGAAATTCAGATCCTCGCCCGTGCGCGGGTGTTTGAACCCCAACCGTGCCGCGTGCAGCGCCTGACGCGGGAAATCGAGCAGCTTGCCGCGCACTTCGCCGGACAGGGATTTGCTTACCGCCGGAACGCGTTTCAAATACAGCGGATCGCCTACCACCGGGTGGGATTTGCTGGCCAGATGCACGCGGATCTGGTGCGTGCGGCCGGTCGCCAAGCGACATTCGATCAAGGACGCCGCACCCTGCCATTGCTCCAGCAGCCGGTAACGGGTCAGCGCGTGGCGGCCGCCTTTTTCCACCACCGCCATGCGTTTGCGGTCGTGCGGATCGCGGCCGATGTTCCCTTCGATCTCGCCCACACCAGGCGAAGGCAAACCCCAAATCAATGCCAGATAAAACCGATCGATATCGCGCTCGGCGAACATGGCCGAAAGTGCCGCCAGGGTGCGTTCGTTTTTGGCCACCACCATCACGCCCGAGGTGTCTTTATCCAGCCGGTGCACGATGCCGGGACGGCGCTCGCCGCCGATGCCGGGCAGGCTGTCACCGCAATGGGCCAGCAGCGCATTGACCAAAGTGCCGTCTTCATTGCCGGGCGCCGGATGCACCACCAGACCCGCGGGCTTGTCCAGCACCAGCAGATCGCGGTCTTCAAACAGGATCGGCAGCGGGATCGATTGCGGCAACGGAATGGCGCTCACGGGCGCCGGTTGCGCCAATTGATAGGTCACGCCCTCGCGCGCCGGTTCGGCGGGTTCGGACACACGCACGCCGTCGCGGGTCACGAAGCCTTCTTCGATCAGACCCTTGACGCGGGTGCGCGAGATGGTGCCGATGACGCCGGCGAGGGCGCGATCGATGCGAAGACCGGCTTGGGCGGCATCGATGGTGACGAAAATAGGTGCGGGGGTTTGATCCATGCGGCGTGTTAGCCCATTTATCCCCGCCAATGAAAGGGATTGCGTGTATGCGTGGATTGATGTCTGCGGTGATCGTGATGGGCGTGCTGATCGTGATGGGCACCACCACCCTGATTGTGATGCTGGTGGAACGGATGGGCGGCGACAAAACCGCGCAGAGCGCCACCGAACAGAATTTGCCGATTGCCGCGGGCGCGCGCGTGATTTCCGCCAATTCCGACGGCAAGAATTTGATATTGTTGCTGGCCCAGGGCGACCGGCAACAGATCGAAGTGCGCAATCTGGTCAGCGGGCAATTGGAGGCGCGATACAATATCGAGACCGCGCATTAAAATCGCCCCTTGCCTTTCGTAACGCAACGCGCCACACCGCAGACCTGCCAGACGGTCGGACGACCGCTGATGTTTGCGCATTGGAGGAAAGTCCGGGCTCCACGGGAATATGGTGCTGGTTAACGGCCAGCGGGGGCGACCCTAGGGAAAGTGCCACAGAAAACAAACCGCCCAATGCGTTCGCGCGGAGGGTCAGGGTGAAACGGTGCGGTAAGAGCGCACCGCATCTTTGGCAACAAAGATGGCAGGGCAAACCCCACCAGGAGCAAGACCGAATAGGGGCGGCGGAATGGTGCGTTCGCGCACGCATTCAAGGACATTCCCGTCCTGTCGCCCGGGTTGGTCGCGTGAGGCGCGCTGCAAGGCGTGTCCCAGAGGAATGGTCGTCCCGCGCGCAAGTGCGGACAGAACCCGGCTTATAGACCGTCTGGCGGTTTATCCTTGCGCTCGGGCCGCTGATTGCGGCGGCCCGAGAGCTTGTCGTTTATTCCACGCCGCTGTTGGTCGCCAAACCGTCGCTGCTCGGTTCAAGCGACAGGTGGCAGGATTTACGGTCCCCCGGCAGATACCCGTCGCAGTTCGCCACGTTGGCGCGCCCCGGTGGCGGAATGGTGGGGTTCTTGTTGCCCGACAGCGCCGCATTGATGGCCGCGGCCACCGCGACGGGCGCCGCTTGCTGACCGGAGCCGCTTACCGCGGCGCGGAAGGCCCCCAGATGCGGATTCCATGCAATGGCCGCCGCCAACAGCGGATTGGGTTTGATGGCGGGTGAAGCGGCGAGCACAATCCCGGTGCCGGGCGCCACGCGGCCGGTGCCGAACAGGTTATTCATCGTAAGAGCGCAAGCCACGGCGCCGCCCTTGTTATCGAGCACGACAAACGATGTCGATGCCGGCAACGCCGACAGCGGAGATGCGGCGGGCGGATTGGTCATCAGCGTGGCCGGATCGCCACCGCCAGCCCGCCAGGCCGCCGCCGACGCCAATGCGCGGGCTTGGGCATCGCTGTAGGCATCGGGAGATTTTTGCAGCACCAGATCGGCCGCCGCCGCCGCCAAACCACCATCGGCCGGTGGCGGCAGAAAGGCGATGCTGACATCACCCTGTTGCAGCGTGATCGGAGCCACTATCTGCGGCAACGCGGTTCGCAACGTGTCGATGGAAATACTGCCGCCGCCAGCGGCCCGCACGGCGGCGATCAAATTACCCGCCGCCACGCCGCGATAGAAATCGCCCACCCCGGTTCTTCTGATTTGCCCCAACAGGTTGCCCAGATCGGGCTGCGTCACTGTGTCGCCCTCGACAACCAAGCGGCCTTGCGGCGCAAAGATCGCCGCCGCCGCCGGATCGGCCAGCAACGGCGCCGCGACATCGTTCAAATCGCGCACCAACGCCCGCGATGCCGGCACACCCTCGCGGGCCGCGATTTCCGCCGGAGCCGCCAGCGACGCGAAACTCTGCGACCCATATTGGGTGTTGAGCAAAAATAGCCCGCGCAGCAGCATTGGCACCGCCGCCTGACGGTCGCCACCGGTGGCGCCGGCGGTGGGAGTGAAGATCACCGCCTGGGGCGAGGCCTGACCCGGCACATAAGCCAGGCAAGCACCGGAGGCACCAAGCGAGGCGCGCGACGGCAAGGTGACGCTTAGCATCAATGCCGCCGCCACCGCCGCATCGGCAGCATTGCCGCCACGGGCCAACACGTCGCGCGCCGCCAGGGCCGCGCGCGGTTCATCCACCGCCGCACCGCCGATAAAGCCGCTGATAACCTTGGGCGCGCCGCTGTTGTCGCCACTGCCGAACAAGGTGGAACAGCCGGGTAACGCCAGCGCGGGGGCCAACAGACAAATGGCCTTGAAGCGCTGCAATGCCGAACGGGACAAAGTCGCGCGGGTCAGCATACGCCGAGCTTTTGGGGTCTTAACGTGTAGCACCAAATCCACCATTCCTAAATTTTAGTCTGCGGACCCGGCATAAAGCGGTTCGCCGTCTCTCGCAACCATGTGTATGGCGTCTCTTGTGTTGTTGGGGCAAGATCCGGCAGATTGCGCGCCTGTGAACCGAAGGAACATCATTGTGAAGCGTTGGATTTTAGCGGGCTCCATGCTGGCCGTCGCCATGTTTGGCTCCGTCGCCCTGGCCCAGACTAGCGCCCCGACTGGCACCCAAACTGGCGCCCAGCCGCCTGTTTTCACCCCGGTCCAGCGCGCCGCCATCGTGCAGATCATGCGCGAGGCCTTGCAACAAGACCCTTCGATTCTGCGCGATGCCGTAAACGCCATGCAGGCCGACGACAGTGCCAACTCCGCCCGCGCCAGCAGCGAGGCCATCGCCCAATTCCACACCGAATTGTTGGCAAGCCCCGCCGGGGCCGTCGCCGGCAACCCCAACGGCAGCGTAACGGTGGTGGAATTTTACGACACGCGCTGCACCTATTGCCGCAAAATGCTGCCCGAAATCGACGCCTTGCTGCATTCCGATCACAAGGTGCGTTGGGTCTATAAGGATTTCCCGGTGCTCGGCCCGGACAGCACGATCGAAGCCAAAGCATTGATCGCGTCACTGCGCCAAAACGGCTATGCCAAATTGCAAGCATTGTTCATGAAGCAAGGCGGCACCGAAACCGAGGACAATATCGCAACACTGGCGAATTCCGTAGGTTTGAACGGCAAGAAACTGATCGCCGACATGCACGACCCGGCCGTGAGCGCCGCCATTGATGCCAATCTTGCGTTGGGCCAACATCTGAACATCGACGGCACCCCAGCCTTTGTGATCGGCGACACGTTGCTGCCGGGGGCGGTGGGATTGAGCGATCTGACCGCGCTGGTGCAAGCGGCGGAAAAGTGAGGGGGCGCGGCTAATCTAGAGCATGATCGCCGCAGGTTGAATAACACGTAGGCGTGAATCATGCGTAAAAACAAAAAGCTAGAGCACGTTCGTCGCGCATATATGGTTCAACGTGATCCGAACGTGCTCTAATGCCCTGTGCTGCCGAACCCGCCCTCGCCGCGCAACGTCTCGGGCCATTCGTCGGCTTCGACAAATTCTCCCCGCACCACGGGCGCCAGCACCGCCTGGGCGATGCGCATCCCGCGCTCCACCACGAAATCCTCGCTGCCCGTGTTGAGCAAAATCACCTGCACCTCGCCCCGGTAATCTTCGTCGATGGTGCCGGGTGAATTGGGCAAAACGATCCCATATTTAAGTGCGAGCCCCGAGCGCGGGCGAATCTGCCATTCAAACCCCGCGGGCAACGCCACCTGCAAACCTGTGGGCACCAATTGGCGCGCCCCGCTTGCGATCACCAGCGGCGCGCTCACCGCCGCCAGCAGATCCATCCCCGCCGCACCATGCGTGGCATAACGGGGCAGATCGAGCCCTTCGGCGTGCGGCAAGCGGCGAACGATGATCTTCTGGATCATGACAACTCCCCGGCAAAATGCGCGGCAATACGGGACACCAATTTTTCCGCCACGGCGGTTTTCGCCAAAAGCGGCCAATCCTCCACGCCGTGTGCGGTGATCAGATGCACCTGGTTGTTCTCGCCGCCCATCACATCACTGCCCACGCCGACATGGTTGGCC
>JAJZHU010000147.1 GCA_021798375.1 Pseudomonadota bacterium
CGCTGGAAACCCTGCTGAATGTCATAATGTCTTAATTATAAAAAGTTTTTTGCTTCTTTTTTGCAAAAAACAAGACTCTTCCTTCGTCCGTCATCACAGCGCCGCCCGTAACCACCCTTGACCCCCCGCCCCCAATCCTTCACACAACCCACAAGTTTTCCCCCATTTTACGAGGGTTCCAACATGCGCGAGCACGGCGAGTATCTCTTCACTTCCGAATCGGTTTCAGAAGGCCATCCCGACAAGGTTGCCGATCGTATCAGCGACACCGTGCTGGATGCGTTTTTGACCGCCGATCCCTATGCCCGCGTGGCGTGCGAGACGTTGGTGACCACCAACCGCATCGTGCTGGCCGGTGAAACCCGTGGCCCCGAAACCGTGACGGCCGAATATTTGATCCATCTGGCCCGCATGGCGGTGAAGGATATCGGCTATGATCAGGCAGGTTTTTCGTGGCGCAACGCCAAGGTGGATTGCCTTCTGCACGCGCAATCGGCTGATATCGCCGCGGGCGTGGATTCGGGCTCGAACAAGGACGAGGGCGCGGGCGATCAGGGCATCATGTTCGGCTATGCATGCCGCGAAACCGATGTGCTGATGCCGGCGCCGATCCATTACGCGCATTTGATTCTGCGCCGGATCTGCGAATTGCGGAAGAATAACGACAAGCTGGTTGCGGGCCTGCAACCCGATGCCAAAAGCCAGGTGACGCTGCGTTACATCGACGGCAAGCCGGTGGGGGCGACCTCGATCGTGGTTTCCACCCAGCACGACGAGGGGGTGGATCAGGCCGAGATCAAGCGCAACCTATGGACGTTGGTGGAAAGCAGCCTGCCCAAGGGTTGGATGGTCCCCGAGAGCGAATTCTATATCAACCCGACCGGCAATTTCGTAATCGGCGGCCCGGATGGCGATTGCGGTCTGACCGGCCGCAAGATCATTGTGGACACCTATGGCGGGGCCGCCCCGCACGGCGGCGGCGCGTTCTCGGGCAAGGATCCCACCAAGGTGGATCGTTCGGCGGCCTATGTATGCCGTTATCTGGCCAAAAACGTGGTGGCGGCGGAATTGGCTGATCGCTGCACGATCCAGATTTCCTATGCCATCGGCGTGTCCTATCCGTTGTCGGTCTATGTCGATCTGCACGGCACCGGGCGCGATGTGAACGAGGCGAAGCTGGAGAAGACATTGCGCGAGTTGGTGAATCTCAGCCCGCGCGGCATCCGCGAGCATCTGCACCTGAACCGCGCGATCTATGTGCCGACCTCGGCCTATGGTCATTTCGGCCGCACGCCGGACGATGACAAAGGCACGTTTACGTGGGAACGCACGGATCTGGTGCCGGCGCTGAAGACAGCATTTGGACGCTGATTGGTGGCTATGGTTGAGGTAAAGCCGCAGCCGGATCGGCTGTATGGCCGGGCGCGCGGCCATGCGCTGCGGCCCCGGCAGATGCGATTGATCGAACAGACATTGCCGCGCCTGCTGCCCTCTGAAACCGCGCCGTTCTTTGCGGCGGAGATTGCCGAACTATGGTTGGAAGTGGGCTTTGGCGGCGGCGAACATGCGCTGGCGCAGATCGCCGCCAATCCCCACGCCGGGCTGATCGCCTGCGAGGTGTTTGAAAACGGCATCTGTTCGTTGTTGGGCCACCTGGTGGCCGAAGGCGAGGAGGCCACCGGCGCCCTGCCCGCCAATCTGCGCGTGTGGGACGACGACGCGCGGATCTTGCTGCGGCGATTGCAAGACAGCGCGCTGGATCGTCTGTTCCTGAATTTCCCCGACCCCTGGCCGAAATCGCGCCACGCCAAGCGCCGCTTTGTGCATCCCGATCTGCTGCCTGAAATACACCGGGTGATGAAGCCGGGC
This sequence comes from Pseudomonadota bacterium, assembly GCA_021798375.1. Classification (GTDB taxonomy): domain Bacteria; phylum Pseudomonadota; class Alphaproteobacteria; order Acetobacterales; family Acetobacteraceae; genus JAJZHU01. The sequence goes on from JAJZHU010000147.1 coordinate 1,870, forward strand.
GCGAGATGGCGGATTGCGTCCGACGATCCCACCTATCAGCAATGGATTACCGACGTGCTGGCCGCGCAGAATTTGTTCGATGTGCCACCGCCCGCCAGGGTGAGACCCGAAGGCTGGCCGCCGACGCGCTATGAAGCCAAGGCGCTGAAAGCCGGGCGGGTTCCGATGTATTGGGAATTGCGGCGATTGGGTTAGAGCATGATCGCCGCAGGTTGAATGACACGTAGGCGTGAATCATGCGTAAAAACAAAAGGCTAGAGCACGTTCATCGCACGTATATGGTTCAATGTGATCCGAACGTGCTCTAGAGCCCGATGACTTCAGGTTCGCTCGAATTATCTGCGTCATCAGGCTATAACTCGTTATTTTAAGCGGCAGCCGCTGCGGATGGTTCCCCATCATGCAGCGGCGCCCGAAAATTATCGGATCAGAGAACCTGCGTCGTCCGCCAACCGTCGGCATAGGATTTGCGCGCCACTTCCGAATAGGGAACCGGGCTCACGGTCGCACGCATTTCCGCCTGCATGTGACGCTCGACCGTCGGCTTGGTGGAACCGCCGTTTTCTTCGCCCCACACAAATACCACTTCGGTGCCGGGTTCGGCATATGCGGCATCGACGATGGCCAGCGACAATATTCTGCCTTCGTTGGGGCTGTAACCCACAAAGGTCGATACGCCGACCACTTTGCCGTCAACCAGGACCTTGTCGTACGGGTGCATGGAATAAACCGACAACGGAAATTCCATGTATTTGGGCCGGTTGTGCTTTTGGAACAGGCCGCCGTAGGCGCGGGTTGCGTCCTCATTTTCCATGGCCAACGTCACCTTCTTGCGGTGCGGACCGGCGGCCATCTTCTCAAGGGCTTCGCGGCCGATGAAATCATGGTCGAACTTGACGAACGCGCCGTAACCAAGATCCCATGGCGTGAGGTAATAATCTTCGATGTTGTTCGAATAGAAGCTGCCGCCCAGCGAGGCCATGCCTTCATAGCCGTTGGCCGGCAACCATTCCCGGTACGCCTTCATCTTCTCGCCGGTATAAATCGCGGGCAGCGGCGACGGGATCCAGCCGGATTCCAACGTGTTGCAAGCATAGGCGCGACCACCCACCTGGCGCAGACCGAATTCTTCGCCGGCCTTCACGATCGCCTCGCGCACCGGCTCGCGGTCTTCCCACGGGCCGAAAAGCTCGAATCCCGGCTGTCCGGCCATGCCGTGACGCAGCCCGCGGACATGTTTCCCGGCAATGGTGAAATGGGTCATGTGGAAGAATTTCAGATCCGGCGGCGGTGCGCCCAGCACCTTCTCCATGACCAGCATGGCGTTGGGGCCTTGGACCTGATAGCGATAGTTCTTGCGGATCCCGTCGGTGCGCAGCGCCGTCCTTTGATCCAACTCGCACTTCACATCATAACCGCCGGTCTGAGCATGGAACATCACCCAGTTCAGCGACGGCGCGCGGCCAACCAGATTGAATTTGTTTTCAGCGAGATAGAACAAGATCACATCGCCGATGACATAACCATCATAGCTGCAAGGAACGAATTGCTTCGCCTGATCGACCTTGAAATTTTTGAAGCTGTTGATGGCAAGATAAGACAGCAATTTGAACGCATCCGGTCCTTCGACCAGCAAATCGGCCATATGGTAGGTTTGATTGAACAATACCGCCGTGTTTTGCCAGGCCAGCATTTCATCGCGCCAATTGGTGAATTCGGCGGGAACACCCGGATAGGCATTCGGACCGGCTTGCGAATTACGCAAAAGCTCGACCGGGCTTACGGTCCGCAGCAGACTTTCAAGACTGGTGTGATTCATTTCTTTTCTCTTTTCCCTTGGGTGATCGCATCGTGTCGGTATGGCGCGCCGTTTGCCTTGCGCCACAAACGATTGCAGACAAAACTGTTGCGTTAAAACTGACAATTCGTAGTATATTTTTGTTTTTGCTCGCATTTTTTGCATTTGCGAGAATCGGAGATGAGACGATCATCATGCATGTTGCAACAGCGCGAAATCATGCACCCATTCCGCCGTTTTGGCCAAGCCGCCGAACGGATAAAAATGCAGCAAAACCTCGCCATGCTCCGACGGATCGAGTTTGGCGGCGAATTCCCGGATCAATTCATCGGGGCCGGCGGTATTGAGCAGTTTGGTGATGGAAATGCCGTATTTGGCCATCACCTTGGCCGAAGCACCCACACCGCAACGAGCGGCGAAGCGTAGCAAGGTCTTCACGCTCGCCGGTCCCGGGATGCCGATCCGCACCGGCACATGAATATCGTGCTCGCGCACCTGCCGCAGCCACGACAGAACGGGGGCGGAATCGAACGCGAACTGCGTCACGATCTCGAATTCATGCCCCGAATCAGCCAATGCCGCCTTTTTGTCCAGCAGCGCCTGCCATAAAACGGGTTCGGCGATGTCCGGATGACCTTCCGGATACCCCGCGATGCCGACGGTCTTGACGCCATAACGGCCTAGCAGACCGGTGCGGATGATCGACAGCGCGTCCTCGTACGGTCCCAGTGGACGCGGCGGATCGCCGGCGACGACGAACACGCGATCGATCGCCGCGTGGTCGCGAAGCGCCGCGAGAAATTGCTCAAGCTCCCCTTCCGAACGCAATCTGCGCGCCGAAATATGCGGCATCGGAAGAAAGCCCAAACGCCGCACCAAAGCAGCCGCATCAACCCGCGCCGCCAGATCCTCGCCCGGCAGGAAGGGGACGGAAATTTGCATACCCGCGCGAAGGATGTTGCGCGACTTCTCCAGGCTCGGCATGTCCTTGGCGGTTATTTCGACCGAATAGCTGCCGACAAGACGTTCGATCGCGTGCTCGGTCTGGTTTGTATACATCTTTGTGCAACCCAATTCATGACAGACGCGACACGGCGCATCGCGGGTAAAATTCGGCAGAACTGGCCGGAAGATTTCAGCCGGCCGTTTTATTCAGTATTATTTCAGTGTCGGGCGAGCCATAATCTTCGTCCACCACGCCAAACGTGAGCCAAGTACATGGTAAGTTCCACCATGCCCGTCACGGAGCACAGCGGCACAGGATCCGGATTTCGGGATTTTCAGTTTGACAAATTTCCGCATCATCGCCTTCACGCTCCCCAATATCACTCACGCCTGCAAAACCGCAGCCGACCGCTCTTTGGCGACGTTGGATCCAATAAATCACATCTTTGGATACAATGCAAGGGATTCGCGCTTTCCTCCTCGATTCCAGCGTTAGGCCGATGCAGGAGTTCACGGTGGCCGACGGTGTAAAGGCGCCGCCGCAAGTCAGTTTCTGATCGAACGCACCATGGCACGCCGCGCGATACCAACATCACCTGCAAGCCGCCCGAAATCTGAACCGCACCCCGGCATCTGTCATCGCAGCGAGGCTTTGGTCTGGCGTTGGACGAGATGTCCGGAAACAAACGCCGGCAATTGCGACACGTCCCAGCCCCCGCCCAAGGCCTGAATCAGCGCCACACTGGCATCTAGGCGGTTCTGGCGCAGCTTCAACAAGCTTTGTTCGTCGTTGAGACGGGCGGTTTGCGCGGTCAATACGCTGCTGTAGGGAACCGCGCCGTTCATATAACGTTGGCGCATCAATTGTTCGGTCGCGCGGGCATGGGAAACCGAAATTTCTTGCACCGTTCGCTGTTCGGCCAAAATGCGCAAAGCGGCAAGATTGTCCTCGACTTGCTGAAAAGCAGTCAAAACGGTCTGCCGGTAGAGCGCGGCATTTCGATCATAGGCGGCACGCGCTTGTTCGATACGGTCTTTCCGCGCTCCCGCGTCGAAAATGGTCTCGCCCAGCGCCGGACCTATCGTCCAAAAGCTATTGGATGCCTGGAATAATTTGCTCAACGTCAGGCTGGCGAAGCCAGAGGATCCCGAAAGGGTAAGATCGGGATACCAGGCTGCCGTCGCGACGCCGATTTGGGCGTTGGCCGCCGCCATTCTGCGCTCGGCGGCGGCGATGTCGGGGCGGCGTTCCAGCAAGGTGGAAGGCACACCCGCGGGAATTTCCGGTGTAGCATCGACAAAATCCCGGGGCGCCACGGAAACGTCGGAGGGAGGTTTGCCCACCAGCACGGCAATCGCATGTTCCAGTTGAGCGCGTCTGATACTGGTGTTAACGGCATCGGACTGAATATTCTCAAGCTCGGTCTGAGCCGTTAGAACATCGGCGACATCACCTGTGCCGGTGTCGTATTGGCGTCTCGCGA
>JAJZHU010000148.1 GCA_021798375.1 Pseudomonadota bacterium
AAACCGAGGGCGAGGCGATCAAATACCGCATCCAAACCCCGCACGATGGCGGCGAAATGGGGCCTGTGACCATCGCCGGCCCGACCTGCGACGGCGTGGATATCATGTATGAAAAAAGCAATTACCGCCTGCCGATGGCGCTGACCCACGGCGACAAGGTGGAACTGCTTTCCACCGGCGCTTATGTCACCACCTATTGCAGCACCCGCTTCAATGGCTTTGCCCCGCTGGCGGAATATTACATCTGACATGACTCCGCCCAGGGTGCGGTTCGCACCCTGGGCGGCTGGTCCCGGGATGGTCAGCCCGAAATCAGATGATCCAGATGCGCCGTTAGCACGGGCGCCGCGTTGCTGATCACGGCATCGATTGCGACGAACAAAGCCGCGTCGAGCATTGGCACCGCCAGACTGATCCTGACGATTTTCCAATCGAACCAGATCGCCCAACCAAGACTCAGCAGCAACATTATTTGGCCGGCGACCGATGGCGCCCCCATCAGATCGGGCAGATTCGCCGCCAGCGCCAAGGTCGCTTGCACCACCTGGCTCCAATTCCACAGAATCACCAGCCAGCACCAGCGGTGCTCGCGGTGCAGCAAGCGGCATAATTCGTAAGCAACCACCAGAAATCCCAGCCAGCTTACCAGACAGGTCAGGGTCTCGACCGCAAGCCCGCGTAACAACAATAGGTCGGTCAGCGGCGCCGTGGCCGGGAACAAGGCCCAAACATCGATTTTTTGCGCCAATTCAGCCGGCAACACGATCGCCAGCGCCAGGAAACTGCGCATCACATCGCGCCGCTCGGCGCCGAACAGCCGCGCGCCCTGCATCTGACCGAAGGCGAGCTGCCAGATACCGCGGAGGTGCGCCGTCAATGCGTCGATCACGGCACCACCCGCGTCAGCACCGGGCCGAGCAGGTTGGGCCCAAGCACCAGCACAAAATTTCCGACCACCACCGCCGCCACAACGGCGATGGCGCGCGGCCATTCAAGCGCCAAACCATGTCGCGCCAGGAAAAGCTGCATCCATATGGCGTAAACCACCACGATCAGCGCCAGCATGGGGGCGATCGCCGGTGCCCCCGCCCACAGCCCCATGACGATCACGAAAAGCGGCAAATAGCCCCATTGGCACCAATTGAGCGCCGTGGCGTATCTTGCCCAACGCGCTTCGCGATCGAAGCGCAGCGACAGGAAATGCGATATCACCGGGCCGGCCAATATTCCCGCGGGCGTGCTGAGCAATTGTTCCAACGCATCGCGGCGTTGGCCGTTCTGCCAAAGCAAGGCGACCGCCATCAGGGAAAAGCCGAGCATCGGGGTCAGCGAGATGAAAAACGCCTTTGCCGTGCCGCGAAAACAGGCGATTCCTTCCGGCTTGCCGGTCATCACCAGCCACATGCCACGCCCGACGGATTCGGGTTCGGTGTTGCCGCTCATGCCATGAAAGCGTCCAGGGTCGCCTGATAGATCGCGGTGAGATCGTTCAAATCGGTAATCGGCACACACTCGTCCAATTTATGCATCGATGCGCCCACCAGGCCAAATTCCGCCACCGGGCACAGATGGGTGATGAAACGTGCGTCCGACGTGCCGCCGCCGGTATCCAGCCTGGGACGCAGGCCGGTTACCTTGGCAATGGCCGTGCGCAGCAGGGAAATTTTGTCGTTGGGCGCGGTTAGAAAGGCCTCGCCGCTCACCTTCACATCGAGTTCGAAATCCTCCGCGTGGGTGGCGATGACGCCGCGCAACCACGAGGTGAGATCCGAGGCGTTGTGTTGATCGTTGAAACGGATGTTCAGGCGCGCCCGCGCCGTGGCCGGGATCACATTGGTGGTGGGATTGCCCACATCGATGCTGGTGATCTGCAACGAGGACGGTTCGAACCATTGATTGCCCATATCCAACGGCGTCTCGGTCAGGGCGGATAGGATCCGCAACAAACGATGCACCGGATTGTCGGCCCGCTGCGGATAGGCCACATGGCCTTGGGTGCCGTTGACGGTGACATGAGCATTCAAACTGCCGCGCCGTCCGATTTTGATGGTTTCTCCCAGCCGCACCGCGTTGGTGGGCTCGCCGACCAGACAGAAATCCGGCACGATATTTTGCGCCCGCAGCCAGGCGACCACGCGCGTGGTGCCCTCGGTTGCATCGCCTTCCTCGTCGCCGGTGATCAGCAGACTGATCGAGCCGAATTTCTTGCCCGCGGCGAGAAAACGCGCCACCGCGGCGACAAAGGCGGCGATCGCCCCCTTCATGTCGCACGCCCCGCGCCCGAACAGGCTGCCGCCCGCCACCGTGCCGTCGAACGGACCGTGCCGCCACACGCCCTCGCCCGGCGTTACCACGTCGGTGTGGCCGGCAAAGCAGAAATGCGGCGAGGCATCGCCGATTCGCGCCCATAAATTCTCGATCTCGCCGAAACGGAGCGGTGTCACGGTGAAGCCGAGCGAGGTGAGTGCGTCGATCAGAATCCGTTGCGCGCCCGCGTCTTGCGGCGTGACGGACGGTGCGCGGACCAGGGCCTGGGCCAGCGGCAAGGGATTGGTGAGGCTCAATCGCGCAGCAATTCATTGATCGAGGTTTTGGCGCGGGTGCGCTCGTCCACGCGCTTGACGATGACCGCGCACGACAGCGACGGACCGCCATCGCGCCCTGGCAGGCTGCCGGGCACCACCACCGAATAGGCAGGCACGCGGCCCATGAAGACCTCGCCGGTGGCGCGATCGACGATTTTGGTCGAGGCGCTCAGAAATACCCCCATCGAAAGCACCGCGCCGCGTTCCACGATCACACCTTCCGCGACCTCGGAACGCGCGCCGATAAAACAATCGTCTTCGATCACCACGGGGCCGGCTTGCAGGGGTTCCAACACGCCGCCGATGCCCACACCGCCGCTGATGTGGCAGTTGGCGCCGATCTGCGCGCAACTGCCCACGGTGGACCAGGTATCGATCATGGTGTTCGCCCCCACATAAGCGCCGACATTGACAAAGCAGGGCATCAACACCACGCCGGGAGAGATAAACGCCGAACGGCGCACCACGGCGCCGGGAACCACGCGGAAACCGCCGGCCTGAAAGCGCGTAGCGTCCCAATCGGTGAATTTGAGCATCACTTTATCAAACGAAGTACACCCCCCGACGCCCGACATCGGCACGGAATCGTATAAACGGAACGACAGCAGCACGGCCATCTTGAGCCATTGATTGACCACCCAGCCGGAATCCGCCGGTTCGGCAACGCGCACGTTGCCATCGTCGAGAGCCGCGAGCGCCTCAAGGACCGCATCGCGATCATCGCCGACCGTGGCCGCCGACAGGCTGTTCCGCCGTTCCCAAATCGAAAGGATACGATCGCGCAAACTGATATGAGGCATGGGGAACCTGGAACTCCGGCGTGAAAAATTTATGGCCGGACCATGCCGCGCCCAGGGGGGGCAAGTCAACAAAACCGGAAAAACTATTGAATCGGCAATAGCAAGCTAACTTAAGATTCATGATCTTGGGGCCAAACTGGGATTATGCGAAGCGGTAGAATTATTCCCCCGGTCAAACAGCCCCCCGATCCCGCCGCAAAGGCGCCGGGTGGTGCCATGCCTGATCACGGCCCCCATCACGGCAACACCGAATATCTCAGCAAAGCCTTGCTGGAAAGCCGGGAACGCTGGCGGGATTTCGCCATGCTGGCCAACGACTTCGCGTTCGAAACCGACGCCGCCGGTCTTTTGAGCTTTTTCAGTCCGGCGGATGCGTTCGGCTACCCCGAAAACAGTCTTTTGGGCACTTCGGGCGTTGCGCTATTGGCCGATACCGAAGCGGTTGCGTTGTTCAATCCGTTTCGCCCGACGCGCAACGAAATGCGTCGCCATGTCTGGCTGCGCGATGCCACCGGCAATGTGCGCTGTTTCGCCGTTTCGGTGCGTCAACTGGTCGACGTGGCGGGAACGGCGGTTGGCGCGCGCGGCGTGGCGCAAGACATTACCACCCAGAGCGAGCACGACACCGCCGTGGCCGGCGCGTTGCGACGGGGCGAGTTGCTTGAACATATCATGTGGCGGATGCGGCAAGAAGTTCTGGCCCCACGCATGATGCAGGCCATTCTGGAAGCATTGATGAACGCCTTGGGCGCGGGCGGCGTGGTGTTGTTGAATGCCGTGACGAATCTATCGTCTGAATCGTTATTGCATGCGGCCGGAACCACCCCCCATGCCGTGTTGGATCGCATCGCCGATGCCGCGGCGGAAGACAGCACGGCGGCTTCGATCCTGACAAGCCGCGAAGAACATTCGGTGCTGATCTGCCCCAGCTATACAAGATTTGGCGAATCGGTGATTTTGGGCCTGTGGCGCGATCGCTTCGGCCGCCCGTGGGACAGTGAAGATAGCGCGCTGGCGTCTTCGATCACCGCCATCGTGGGCGTGGTGTTGGAACATGAAACCATTCAACGCGAGATGGCCCACCAGGCGCGCACCGACCCTCTGACCGGATTGCTCAACCGGCGCGCCTTTTTCGAAGGGGTGGAACGGCGGATCGGCCGATCCGAGCGCGACGGGCTTTCCAGCGTATTGATGTATATCGATCTTGATCATTTCAAATGGATCAACGACGTATTGGGGCACGAAGCGGGCGACGATGCCTTGTGCCGTTTCGGCGCGATGCTGCGTTCCATCTTTCGCCCCGCCGATCTGGTGGCGCGTTTGGGCGGCGATGAATTCGCCGTTTGGATGGACGGGAGCGATCAATTCACCGCCGCCGAACGCGCCGAGCAGGTGCGTATCCAAGCCAAAACCCTGTTTCGTCATTTCGCCAACGGTCAGGAACCGGAATTTGGCACCTCGATCGGCATGGCTTGCCGCGCCGCCTTTGCCGGCGAAGGGGTCGATAGCGTGATGCGCCGCGCCGACACCGCCATGTATCAAGCCAAACGCGACGGACGGGGGTGTTGGTTGGTATCTGCCGACGAGCCGATCGGATGAGCGCCAAGATAAACCCCTCGGCGCATCTCGGCGACGAAGCGGCACGGGTGCGGCTGGGCGGGAACATCGAAACGCCGGTGGAATTGCTGTATTTCCTGGCGCGCGACGAAAGCGTGACCGTTCGCGCCGCGGTGGCGTTGAACCAAAGCACGCCCACCCCGGCCGACGCGGTTCTTGCCAACGATGTTGACGACCGCGTGCGGGCGGTGCTGGGCCGCAAAATCGCCTTGATGGCGGCGGGATTGTGCCACAGCGGACAAAACCGGCTGGAACGGGTGGTGCGTTCCCTGCTCGGCTCGCTCGTGACCGACGAGGCAGAACGTGTGCGGGCGATGATCGCCGATGCGTTAAAGGATCTGCCCCACGCCCCGGCCGATGTGATTCAAAAATTGGCGCAGGATACCGCGATCAGCGTATCGGAACCGATCATTCGATTCTCGCCGCTGTTGTCGGAAAGTGATTTGCTGCAACTGCTGGCCGCCCCGCCTTGTCCGGGCACGCCGGGCGCCGTGGCGCGCCGCGCCGGACTTTCCGAGACGATATCCGATGCCGTTGTCGCCACGGCCAATTCGGCGGCGATTCGCGATTTGCTTGGCAATCATTCGGCGGCGATCAGGGAAGCGACACTCGATTCACTGGTCTGCAGCGCCAAGGAGCACGCCGGATGGCACGAACCTTTGGCTTGCAGGCCCTCGCTTTCTCAAACTTCGATGCAACTGCTGTCGCATATTCTGGCCGATCATTTGTTGGGCCTGTTGGCCGAACGCGCCGATCTTGAACCGCAGGTTAAAGACGAACTGCGGACGCGCATCACCGACAAACTGGCCCGGCAAAATTTGGAATCCGAAAAGGCCCCTCAGTCGCCAGAATATTTGCTGACGCAGGTGCGGGCGATGGAACGTGCGGGCGGGCTGACCGAGAGCGCCGTGACCCAGGCGGTGAGATCCGGCGAGGAAAATCTTGTCGTCGCGATGATGGCCGTCGCCGCCAATGTTCCGGTTGCGATGGTTGAACGCGCCGTGGCGCTGCACAGCGCCAAGGGATTGGTCAGCCTGATTTGGCGCGCGGGTTTTTCCATGCGTAGC
>JAJZHU010000149.1 GCA_021798375.1 Pseudomonadota bacterium
GGCGCGGCTGGAGGCGCCACGGGCCGCCCGAGCGTTGGGTCATTTGCTGACCGGTTTGGAATCCTGCGGCTTGCCGGCGCGTAGCCGGGCATTGGGCGGGATCGCCGAGGCTCTGGCGCGCCATGTCGAGACTTTCGAGGCGGTGGCGCTGGGAAATTCGATCCTTTCGCTGTTGCCGCTGGTCCGCAACGATGCGGCACGGGTCATCGCACTTGGCGGCACGTTGGCCGTCTTGGCGCTCTGGCTGGATGCGGGCAGCGTCGAGACCGTCCTGGGGGCGCTGTTTGCGGTGGCGGCCAACGCGGCGTTGCTGGTGCAAGATCAGATCCCGTTGCTGGCGCGAGCGGTGCGGGGTTTGGGGGCGGCGCTGCCGGTCGGGCCGCGAAGCATTTGGCTGGACCGCGCCTTGGTCAAGCTGGGCGATGACGGCGACGCGCTGTTGTGGGCCAGCCTGGCCGAGGCATTGATGGAGGCGCCGGCAATCGTACCGGACGGCCGTCTGGCGCGACAGGCGTTGGCGCGGCTGTTGGCGCGTCCCGCGCTGTGGAAGGATTTGCCCGGTCTCATCGCGGCGTTGCAGCGGTGTTTGCCGGACGATGTTGCCGCCCCGATGATGCGCGCGGCCTTGCTGCAACCGCGGGCGGCGCTTGAGGGCGTGGGTGAAATAAGTGCGTGATGCTTTTAAGGCGCTGTTTAAAAATAAATATAAATTAAATCAATCGGTTGAAGGAAAGTAAGCATCTTCTTTTTTGAAAAAAAGAAGCAAAAAACTTTTAATAACTTTAGACACGCACAAATTATCCAGTGTGTGCCGTAATAAAATCGAATAAAGTTTTTTTACTTCTTTTTGTTCACAAAAAGAAGATTCTTTTCTTTGGTTAATATATTTATTCTTTTTTATGGCGCGGCCCGCTCTTCGCCTCGGCCTGATTTTGTTGCATTCGTGCCATGCCACGATAAAAATGCATCGGACCATCTGGCGTTTATTTGATCCCGTGATTAGATGAGTACCATGAAACACTGGCAGATGGACGATGTCTCCTGGGACGCATTCGATCCCGGCAAGGTCGATCCTGACATCGTAAAATTGGTTCGCGCCGCCGCCATGGTGGAACGCAATGCCAATGATTATACTGTTTATTTGTGCAACGTCTTTGCCAATGATCCGGATTTCTGCCAAGCCGCGCATTATTGGGCGGTCGAGGAGGTTCAGCACGGCGATGCCCTGGGCCGATGGGCCGAGATGGCGGCGCCCGGATGGGATTATCCGGCATCATTTGCCCGCTATCGCGACGGCTATAAGATCGATCTCACGGCGCAAAATTCGATTCGTGGTTCGCTTACCGGCGAGTTGATCGCGCGCTGCATGGTCGAAACCGGCACTTCGAGCTATTATTCCGCGCTGGCCGATGCCACGGACGAACCCGTGTTGAAACAAATCTGCCTGCTGATCGCTGCCGATGAATACCGGCACTTCAAGCTGTTCTATGATCACATGCGCCGCTATCTACAGCGCGAAAAGCTGAACGTCTGGAAGCGTTTTAAAATCGCCGTCGGACGGGTGGGCGAAAGCGAAGACGACGAACTCGCCTTTGCCTATTATTGCGGCAATGAAGCGGCGAGCGTGGCCTATGATCACGATCGCTTTTCGTCGGCGTATATGGTCCGCGCGTTGCGGTTCTACCAGGTAAAACACGTCGAACGCGCCACCGGCATGTTGCTGAAAACCGTGGGCTTGCCGCCACGCGGGAAGATTTCGGCGGCGTTTACCTGGTTGACGCTGTGGGTGATGCGCCGGCGGCAGCGGAAATTGGCGGCGGCGTGAGGCGTGGGGGTTTAGATCGCCACCCGCACGCCCAACTCCACCACCCGATCCGACGGAATCCGAAAGAACTCGGTCGCGGAAACCGCGTTGCGGGCCATCACCAGGAACAGCCACAGCCGCCACAGCGGCATTTTCGGCACCAATGCGGGCACCAAGGTTTCGCGGCCGAGGAAATAGCTTGCCTGCATCGCGTCATAGGGCAGACCTTTGGCGCGCAAATTTTCCAGGGCGCGCGGCACGTTGGGGCTTTCCATGAAGCCATAACGCAGGATCACGCGGTATATGCCGGGCGCCATCTCGGAGATTTCAGCGCGATTTGCGACGCTGACTTCCGGTTCATCCAGCGTGTTCACGGTGACGAACAGCACTTTTTCATGCAGCACCTTGTTGTGCTTCAGATTGTGCAACAGCGCGGCGGGCACATAATCGGCGCTGCCGGTAAGGAAGATGGCGATGCCGGGCACGCGCACGGTGCGCGATTGCGGCAGGCGGGCCAGAAACGAGGAGAGCGGCAGCGAATCGCTCTTCCATCGCGATAGCAACAAATCGCGACCGCGTTTCCAAGAGGTCATCAGCGCCATCAAGGCGAGGGCAATGGCGAGCGGCACCCAGCCGCCATCGAAGAACTTCAACGTGTTGGCGGCGAAAAATACGCCATCGAGCAAAAAGAAGGTGCCGAACACGGCGACTGCCAATGGCCGCGACCAGCCGAACTGGCGGCGAAACACCACCGCGGCCAGCACGCAGGTGCAGAGGAAGGTGCCGGTGACGGCGATGCCGTACGCCGACGCCAACGCCGCCGAGCTTTTGAATGCCAACACCAGCAACACCACTCCGATCGCCAGGGCGCTGTTGATTTGCGGCAGATAAATCTGGCCTTCCTCGGTCTGGCTGGTGTGACGCACTGTCATGCGCGGCAAGATACCCAACTGCATGCACTGACGCGCAATGGAATAAGCCCCTGAAATCAATGCCTGGCTGGCCACCACCGTGGCCATGGTCGCGAGCACCACCAGCGGCAGTTGCAGCCAATGCGGCGCCAACAGATAAAACGGATTGGCGGCGGCGGTCGAGTTGCTTAGTACCAGGGCGCCTTGGCCGAAATAATTCAACACCAGACAGGGCAATACAAAGCGCGTCCAGGTGATGCGGATCGGGTGGGCGCCGAAGTGGCCCATGTCGGCGTAAAGCGCCTCGGCCCCGGTGACGGCCAGCACCACCGAACCCAGCGCGATGAACGCCAGCCAGCCGTGTTGGATGCAGAATATGGCGCCATAGCTGGGCGACAACGCCAGCAGCACATGCGGGTGTCTTGCGATGGCGATAGCACCCAAAATGCCGATGACGGCAAACCACACCGCCATCACCGGGCCAAAGATCTTGCCCATGTGGCTGGTGCCGCGCCATTGCACCGCGAACAGCGCGATGATGACGGCGATCGATAGCGGAATGATGATCTCCTTGGCGGCGGGAATGGCAACCTCCACGCCTTCGATGGCCGACAACACGGAAATCGCCGGGGTGATCACGCCATCGCCGAACAACAAACAGGCGCCGATGATGCCGATCATGCCCAAAGCCGCCTTGGCCTTGGCGCTTTTGCACACACGCTGCGCCAACGCCATCAGCGCCAGAATGCCGCCTTCGCCCTTGTTGTCGGCGCGCATCACCAGGCCGACATATTTCACCGTGACGATCAGCACCAAAGACCAGAAGATCAGGCTGAGAATGCCGAACACATCGGCCTGCGGCAAATGTCCGCCGGGAATCAAGGTGAGGCAGGATTGGAACGCATAGAGCGGACTGGTGCCGATATCGCCATACACAATGCCCAAAACGGCGAGCAATGTGGCGATAGGGGGCTTGGTCTTGGCAGATGCCGCCGCGTCGTTTGTCATGGCCTGGTCCCGCGAATTGTCATATCATCCGCACATCAGCGAGTTGATCGGGAAAATCTGATCAAGGAATGTAAACATCGTTCTGTGGCGTGGATGCGTCCCGATACGCTGGATTGCCATCGTTGCGCAAGCGCCCCTCGGGGGCGACGAGGGTAAAATAAGGCCCGGAGGATGAAAGCAGCGGTCATCCGGCCGATCGCAGCATTAGTTTCTATGGCCGAACAGAGCGCTGCCGACGCGGATCTCGGTGGCGCCCATCTTGATGGCGGAGATGAAATCGCTCGACATACCCATTGAGATCGTTGCCAAACCGTGGTGGTGGGCCATGGCGGCGAGGTCTCGGAAATAAGGCGTGGGATCCTGCCCTTGTGGTGGAATGCACATCAGCCCCGCCAGATTCGCACCAAAGCGTTGCCGGCATTGCCTGATGAACAAATCCGCCTCGGCCCGCGTCACGCCGGATTTTTGCGGTTCGTTGCCGATGTTCACCTGAATCAGCAAACGCGGCAGTTTGCCGGTGCTCTGTGCCGCTTGTTCCAGCGCATCGGCCAGGCGGGGGCGGTCGAGGCTGTCGATCCGGTGGAACAGGGCGACGGCTTCGCGCAGCTTGTTGGTTTGCAACGGGCCGATCAGATGCAAACGCAGGTCTGGCCACGCCGGTTGCAGGGGATGGAATTTTTGCGCCGCTTCCTGCACCCGGTTTTCGCCGAATGTCTGTTGGCCGCAATGCAATAATCGTTGGACCGCGGCAGCGGGGTGGGTTTTTGAGACGGCGATCAGTGTAATTTCGGCTGGATCGCGGCCGGCATCAAGCGCGGCACTTGCGATTTGTGCGTGAATGGCGGCCAATCCCGCGCAGGGATCGGGCGCGATGTTGCCCGGGGCGTGGTTACCGGGTGCGTGGGGAGGGAGATTATCGTTCATGGATCAAAGGCTGCAGAGCTGGGGGCATCGCGTCAAGAGGCGAAACAAATCGGCGTCGCCATTATATAACATGCCGCCCCTGTGGTTTTTTACCGACGCCGCGCGATTGGCGGACCCACGCGGGATCGTGGCGCGTTTGCCGAAAAATCTGTGCGGCGTGGTGTTGCGCCACGATGAAGTGCCCGATCGCGCCGCTTTGGGCCGTGATTTGGCGCGTCTGTGCCGGGCGCGCGGCAATGTTTTGGTGGTGGCCGGCGATTGGAAATTGGCGCGCGAGCTGCACGCCGGCTTACATCTACGCGGGGGATATTGGCGCGGGGGCGGGAATTTCGCCAGGCACGGCAAGACCCTGGTGACATCCTCGGCGCATGATCGCGCCCAGGTCGTTCGTGCCGCGCGCGCCGGGGTGGACGCGATCTTTGTCTCTCCCATGTTCGCCACCGCCAGTCATCCGGGCGCGCGTTCGTTGGGGTTGGTGCGCTGGCTGCTGGTCTCCTCGGGGTTTCACGGCGCGCGGCTTGTGCTGGGAGGCGTATCTGTTGCCAAGCTGCGGGGCATTGCGGTACCGCAAATTTTCGGATTGGGTGCCATCGGCTGCTTTGCCGAATAACTGGCCGCGCCAGGACCGATGACACCGGGCACAACCAAGATTGGGGTTCAGGGCGGTGCAGAGACGCCCCACCCCTTTTTATAGGCGCCCCTTTTCATATGCTCCCGGTCGGGCTAGACAGACTACCTCACGCGCACTGCTGAAAGCCTTGGAATGATCAAGCTCGCTCCCGCCACTTTGCTCCTATCTCTGCTCGCGCTCTGCGCTTGCAGCAGCCACAGCAACCCGGTCGCCGCCGACCAGCAATATAATGACTATCGCACCCAGGGTTCCGGCAACGCGGACACGGCGCCCGGCGGGCAGGGCGGCAGTGGAGTGGACGCGGGCAGCAACATGGGCGTCAACGCCTTTTTGTGGCGCGGCAGCCTCGATACGCTGTCCTTCATGCCGCTGGTTTCGGCCGATCCGTTTGGCGGCGTGATCATCACCGATTGGTACACCCCGACCGGCGTCACCGGCGAGCGATTCAAAGCCACCGTCTATATTCTGGGCCGCCAATTGCGTGCCGATGGGCTGCGGGTTTCCATCTTCCGGCAAATCAACGATGGCGGCGGATGGCAGGATGCGCCGGTGGCCCCTTCCACCGATACCGAAATCGAAGACAAAATCCTTTTCCGCGCGCGCGAATTGTGGTCGACCGCCAGGAGTGCGGGCTAGAATTTCCACGGGATAGAATTTCCAGCACGGGGACAAAGATTGTTCCCGTGCTGTTCATTTTAGAGCAATTTCATGCCGTCAAGCGATGGCATATTGCTCTAGTGGCGCATGATTCACGCCTAC
>JAJZHU010000150.1 GCA_021798375.1 Pseudomonadota bacterium
GCACGGTGTGACGAGCCTGCACGCCCTGGGGATTTTGGCGACGATGGAGGAAGCCGACGCGGCGTTGATGGGGGCGTGGGGAGAAGTGTTTGAGTGAGGCGGTTGGATCAGCCGCAAGCACCAGGACGCCGATAGACGCAAATCTGCCGTCCGCTGGTGTCATTCCGGCAATCCAGTCGGCTATAATCCGGCGGCACGGTCGCGGTTTCATCGGGCTGCAACCATGTCACGATATAATTGGCGCGCCGCAGGTTTTCCGTTGCCGTGTCAAAACGATCGCTGCGCAATGCCACCCCGTCGCGCGCGCCAGTATAGCCGCTGAAATTCAGCAGGCTTGGGCGGGGCAGAAAATATATTCCGCAGGCATCGGGGCGTTGCATGATCTGGTTCATCGCGCGCAATTCGGCGTGACCGCGCGATAATTGCGGGAAGAATGTTGGCGTGAAACACAGCGCCAGCGAGGTGGCGCAGATCGTGGCGGCGATGGCGCGTGTGTGACCAAAACGGCATTGCGCGATGCCCACCCCGGCAAGGATCAGCAGAATGGCTTCGGCGGGCAAAATAAAGCGCGCTTCCTTGTGTTGGATCGCGCTCAGCAACGCCACGATCAACCACGCGGTGACAAATTCCACCCGGAATTTCGATGCCGCCCGCCCCGAAAAATAGCCGATCGGAACGACCGCGATCGTCCACGCCAACAGCATATTTTTCAGATACCAATAAAATGGCGCAACGCCGAAATCATCGGCCACTCGAAACAGATTGATATAGATATAACGCCAAATCGATTGAAATGGCGTGCCCAGCGTGATCCAATCCAGCCCGCCCAGAACCAGCAACGGCCCCAGGCTCCATGTCATACCCGGCAACATTTGCCCGCGATGCTTGGCGGCGCGCAAAGTGGCGATGCCGGGGAACAATAATACCGGCGCAATTTGCGGCCGCACGAACGCCAACACGGCCAATGAGGCGCAGCCCACCGCCAATGATCTCAGGCTGCCGTGCCGCCGATATTCGCGGCAGGCATAAAGCGCGGGCAATAATAAATCGACGGCGAGCGTGTCCATCAACAAATGACTGCTGAAATAGACCAATTGGAACGCCACCGCCGCCAGCAATCCGGCGACAATGCCGCCCTCGTGTCCGCCTTCCTGCCGTCCCCATATAAACGCCACCCAAATCACGGGCAGCGAGGCAAGACTTAATAGTAATGCGATGACATCGAAATAAATGACGGGATCATGCGTAAAAATCCGCACCGATGCCATGATCGGCAGCACCAGTCCGGGGATGAACCAGGACCTGATATGGTGGTTCCATTCCCAACTCGGTACGCCCAGGCCGGTGAGAAACCTGTGCGCGGGTTCCTGATACTGGAATATTTCGTCGGGATGGGCGATCGAGGGATGGAGCACGCCAAGCCCCACCCGCAGCGCAAAGCCGAGCAGCAGGATCAGCCACAGCGAACGCCACTCCCGCGCCCCCTGTTCCCGCGTCGTTGCATTCATGCCTTCAGATGTTCTTGCAGACGCGGCATCAGTTCCACCAGGTTGCAAGGCTGGTGGCGGCTATCCAATTGCCACACCAAAATATCGTCCCACCCATCCTTCACCGCGCCGGGGCTGCCGGGCAGGGCGAACAAATAGGTTCCCCCGGCGACGCCGCCCAGGGCGCGCGATTGGATCGTCGAGGTGCCGATTTTCTGATAACTGAGCATCCGGAACAACTCGCCGAAACCCTCGATTTTCTTCTCCAGCACGCGCTCATACGCTTCCGGGGTCACGTCGCGGCCGGTAACCCCCGTGCCGCCGGTGCTGATCACCACATCGATGGCGGGGTCGGCGATCCAGGCGCGCAATTGCGCCTCGATCATGTCCGCGTCGTCGCGCAGAATCTTTCGCGCCTGCACCTTGTGCCCGGTCTTTTCGATGCGCGCGGCGAGCGTATCGCCCGAGGTGTCGTTGGAAAAATCGCGCGTGTCCGAAACCGTGAGCACGGCGATCTGCAAGGGCAAAAATGCCTTGGATGTGTCGATGTTATGTCCCATGCCGCCGATTATAGCAGCGCATCGGCCAAATGCAAAAAAGACGCTCGTTTGATGTCCTGCCTTAATGCAACGTGCGGGCGGTAAACTGCGGCCAACTGCCGGCCGCCAACGCTTCCAGACTTTCGGACGGCTGTTTGAATCGCGCCGCATAGATCCAGCTATAGGTCAGCGCGCGCGGCACAAAGGCGCGGGTTTCGTCCAGTGGAATCGATTCGATATACATCAGCGGGTCGCCGTGATCGGCGATGTTCCAGCGCGAAACAGCGCCAGGTCCCGCGTTATACGACGCCAGCAGCCGCACCAGATCGGCGTTCACGCTGTCGATGCCGGCCAGATAAATCAGATAGCGCTGCCCAAGATCGAGGTTCGTCGCCGGATTATGCAACAATCGTTCATAGTCGATCTTCCCGCCGGTGATGAAACTGGCGGTGGTGGGGGTCAGTTGCATCAATCCGCGGGCGCCGGCGCTGGAAATGGCCGAGCTTTGGAAGTTGGATTCGATGCGGGCCAGCGCATAGACCAAAGGCTGATCCACCGTGAATCCGCGCGCGGGTTTCAGCGTGGGGGTTGGAAAGCGGGCGAGATCATTGGCGGTGCCGCTGGCACTTTGCACCAGCCCCGCCAACTGCGCCGCAAGTCCGGTCATCTGCGCCTGATCGGCCACGCGCAGCAGGGCGCGCTGCATTTCCGGCCAGTTTTGCAAGTGCGGCCACAAGGCGCGGAATTCGGCCTCGGCCTGGGCGTTCTGCCCCACCTGCAACAAGGCGAAGGCGCGCAAGCCCTGTGGCGTGCTGGCGATGGCTTGCACGTCGGCCTCGGCCAACAACGGACGATCGCGGTCAAAGCCCACCTGATGCCCCAACAGCCGGTTGGCCAACAGTCCATAGAAACTGTGACGTTCGCGCGCGGCGCGGGTCAGCCACATTTGCGCATTGGTTTGATCGCGGTTCTTTTGCGCCGCGCGGGCCGCCCAAAAGGCAGCACCCGAACGCAGCGACGGCGTGGTGCAGGGCGCGGTGGCGGCGGCCTGAAACCAACCGCTGGCGGCCGGGATGTTGCCCATCCGCCACGCCGCGAGCCCCGCCACATAGGCGGGTTCGCCAAAGCGGCGGTCCTCGTTCCAGGCGCGGGCGGCGATCTGGAACGCCGCGGCGTCCTGATTTTGGGTGAACAGCACGCGGGCCATGTCGCCGTGCAACACGGCGGCGTAATCGGTGGAAAGACCGCGGGTTCGGCGCAGCAACGCTTCGGCCTTGTCCAGCTTTCCAGCGCGCGTGAAACTCAACACGGTGGCGTCCAGCGCCGGATTGCGGCTGATCCTGGCTTCCAACTGATCGATGTCTTCGGGTTCGACCGTGGCGGCGGTCTCCGGCGCCAGTGTGGCGAAGGGCGGCAGGCCGGCGGCAATTTTGGCTTTGGGGGCCACGCGCAGCAACAATGCCTGGATGGCGGGCGCCTCGGGATGATCGCCGTAAGCGGCCAGCCAGGCCGAAAGATCGGCCGCCGAGGATTTTCTGCCCTGGCGCAACAGCCGGTCGGCGCGCAAATGCCCAAGCAGCAGATTATCGCCCAACAGCGCGGTTTCATGGTCGGCCTGATCGTATTCGCCGCTTTGTTGCAGCGCGTAAATACGCCTCACCTCCGCCGCCTCGCTGGGGGCGAGCGGCGTGGCCAGCGGCACATTGCCCCCGAGGGGGGGAAGAATACGCGGTACTGCCAGAGCAGTTTCGTCTGCCGGTGCCTGCGCTGTGTCAGCCCAGGCACGGTTCCATTTCGACGGCGCAGCATAAGCACCTGCCAAAAGAGCGGCCCCCGCGAGGATACGTCCAATCCCTTGCATCAGGCCCCACTAAAGCCTTTGCGCCGGGAAAGCAAGCAACTTAACGCGGTTTTAACAACGCTGCTGCGCGAAAAAGGACTAACTATTATATCGAAATTTTAACGCAATCAAAACATTGTGATTATATCAGCGATTTTAAGTCGTCTCTGTCAGTTCATCATTACCCAAAGCTAATTTGAGGGCGATCATATCGGCCCATGCTTCCCGCTTGGTCAAAGGTTTGTTTGGCAAAGAGTTGGGATGCAACATCGGCAATGTGGGGATGGGGGTTGAAAACCCTGGTAATTCGACATCGGTCCAGCGCCCGCGCAGACGATGAATCCCGGATTTTTGACCCAGCACCGCCTGCGCCGTGATGGTTCCCATCAGCACCAGGCGGCGCGGGCGGGTAAGCTCGATGTGCCGCAGCAAAAACGGCAGACATTGGACGATTTCGGTATCATTCGGCGGTCTGCCACCCGGCGGACGCCAGGGGATCAGGTTGGCGAGCAGGCACTGGCCGCGATCAAGCCCGATGCCCGCCAGCATCTTGTCGAGCAACCGGCCTGCCGCGCCCGCAAAGGGGCGGCCTTCCATATCTTCCTCGGCCCCCGGAACATCGCCTACGATCATCAGGCCCGAATCGGGGTTGCCATCGGCGAACACCAACCTGGTGGCGGTCACGCGCAGCGCGCAGGCGTCGTATTGCTCCAATATCTGCCGCAATTCTTCGCGCGTCTGCGCCGATGCGGCCAATTCGGCGCTGATCTCCCGCGCCGGGCGAGGCTTGCCCGCAAAGGCGGTGACATTCGATGCGGCGGGTGTCTCCCCCCGTGCTTCGGCCAAAACCGGAAGGGCAGGGGCGGGCACCGCGACAAAGCGATTCAGCGGCTCGTCCGCCAGCGCCTCGTCGGCGCCCCATTCGATCTGTAGCCGCAAAGCGGTGAGAGCGTTCATTCCCTCATCGTGCCGTGGGAACCAGGCCAGAGCAAGTGGTTGCATAGTACAATCGCTTGCCCCAACCCACTGGTAATTTTTTTCATCCCTGCTTAGAAACATTTGTTCCAAAGGAGAGCCCCTCATGTCTGCCCATGTGTCTGACCGTGAAGCGATGGAATTTGATGTCGTGGTGATTGGCGCCGGCCCGGCCGGGCTTGCCTGTGCCATCCGGATCAAACAATCTTCCCCCGATCTTTCGGTGTGCGTGGTGGAAAAGGCCTCGGAAGTCGGCGCCCACACGCTGTCGGGCGCGGTGATCGAGCCGCGCGGTCTGGATGAATTGCTGCCGGATTGGCGCAATCTGGATTTCCCCGAATTCACCGTGGCCGGACACGACGAAGAATTCCGCCTGCTGACCAAAAACGGCGGCATCAAATTTCCCTTCGTGCCGCCGCAAATGGTCAATAAGGGCAATCTGATCGGCTCGCTGGGCAATCTGGTGCGCTGGCTGGGCCAACAGGCCGAATCGCTGGGGGTGGAAATCTACCCCGGCTTCCCCGCCGCCGCACTGATCGAGGAAGAAGGCCGCATCAAAGGCGTCATCACCGGCGACATGGGGCTGGAAAAATCCGGCCAGCCTGGCCCCAATTATCAGCCCGGCATGGAACTGCGCGCGGCCTATACCATCTTCGCCGAAGGCTGCCGCGGCTCGCTGACCAAACAACTGATCGCCCGCTTCAAGCTCGACGAAGGCCGCGATCCGCAGACCTACGGCATCGGCATCAAGGAACTGTGGGAAGTCCCCGCCGAGCAACACCGCCCCGGCTTCATCATGCACTCGGTCGGCTGGCCGCTCGATAGCGCCACCTACGGCGGCACCTTCCTCTATCATTGGGGCAAGAATTTCGTCTCCTACGGCTTTGTCACCGGGCTGGATTACCAAAACCCCTATCTGTCACCGTTCGAGGAAACCCAGCGCGCCAAAACCCACCCGGCGTTGCGCGGGCATTTCGCCGGCGGACGCCGCGTTTCCTACGGTGCCCGCGCCATCGTCGAAGGCGGCCTGCAATCGCTGCCGCGCCTCGCTTTCCCCGGCGGGTTGCTGATCGGCGACGCCGCCGGCTTCCTCAACGTGCCCAAGATCAAGGGCACCCACACCGCCATCAAATCCGGCATGATGGCCGCTGAATCGGTCGCGGCGGCGCTGGCCGGCGATCGCGCCCCGG
>JAJZHU010000151.1 GCA_021798375.1 Pseudomonadota bacterium
CGGCGATCGCTGTAGGTGAGCGAATTATTAAGCTCGAAATTACCCACCATGGCGACAAATGTGCCGATGGTTTGCGCCTGCGAAAAATCCAACCCGGCATGTCGCCCAACCAACGAAACACCGAGTTGCACCAGCACGCCAAACCCGCCGACCAGGCAAAAACCCACGAAATACAGCGGAATCCATCCGCCACTGAGTTTTTGCAGCAACAGCGCCAGAAACTGCAGCATCACCATGCCGTCCAGCTTGCTCTCGCCCGCCACCCGCGCGCCAAAACGTGCCGGGATATCGACCACGCGCAAGCCTTTGGGCGCCGACAGGATCAGATCGACCAGGATCTTAAAGCCCTGATTGGAGAGATGCGTCGCCGTGCGATCGTAAATCTCGCGCCGCAGCATGAAAAAACCGCTCATCGGATCGCTCACCGTCACCGGCAACACGGCCTGGGCAAAGCGCGTGCCCAGACTCGACAGGCTTTGACGGTAGGAATTGGCGAGACCGGAACTGTCGCCGCCGTCCACATAACGGCTGGCGACGACCATATCGGCGTCATTTTGCCGCAACCGCTGCAACATCACCGGCAAGCGGGTTTCATCATGTTGCAGGTCGCCATCGATCACCGCCACATAGGTCGCCGAGGAACTCAGCACGCCTTCGGTTACCGCCGACGCCAACCCGCGCCGGCCGACACGGCGAATGCAGCGAATCCGCGGATCCCGCACCGCCAACGCGCGCACCGCATCGGCTGTACCATCGGGACTGTTGTCGTCGACGAACACCGCCTCCCATCTGATCCCCGTCAGAGCCGCGCGCAAACGCCCGGCCAGCACCGGCACATTGGGGCATTCGTTGTAACAAGGCACAACCACGGTAAGTTCTGGCGGAACCGCCGCCGAAGCTTCAGACATCGGAAAATCCAATCAGAGCGGCACGCCCGCCAAATCGCGACTGGTGCGAATGGTCTGCAAAGTCTGCACCTTGGCCACCGCGGCCGCCCCGGTCAAACGCTGGGTGAGCTGATTTTCATGCGCCGTGTCGCGTGCCACCAGCCGCAGCAGAAAATCTCCGCCACCGCGAATCATGTGACATTCGCGCACTTCGGGCCATTGACTCACCGTTTGTTCAAATGCGGCCAGCACCTGCTCTTTTTGGCTATCAAGCCCGACGATCGCGAAAAACACGATCTCCCAATCCAGTTTCTGCGGATCCGTGTCGGCGTAATAACCGCGGATCACCCCGGCTTCTTCCAGGCGGCGCACGCGGCGCAGACAGGGGGGGGCCGAAATCCCGGCCCGGCGCGCCAGTTCGACATTGGTCATTCGCCCATCCGCCTGCAACTCGGCCAAGATGCGGCGATCGATCACGTCCATCTCCAACGTTTCCGACTGACTATCCTTCATGAGCACCAAACAACCAATTTGACCCAGTCTCCACGACACGGAGTTTCCGTCGAAACCCCCAGGACGCAATATTGTTGCAAGAACGGCGCACGGCAAGAGGAGAAGTGAGTTCTCCGGCTTGCATCCGAACCCAACCGCCCGATATGTTGCCATCACAAACGAGGGTTCGAGCGGATAAATGGCTGAATATCGTACAAAATTGCTGGTGATTGGCGCAGGCCCCGCGGGCTATACCGCTGCGATCTATGCGGCACGGGCCAATTTGGCGCCGATTCTGGTGCAAGGCATGCAACCGGGCGGGCAGCTTACCATCACCACGGACGTGGAAAATTACCCTGGATTCGCCGAAACCATCCAGGGCCCCTGGCTGATGGAACAAATGGCCAAGCAGGCGGAACATGTTGGCACCCAACTGATCTTCGACCTGATCGTGGATGTCGATTTCAACGTCCGCCCGTTCCGTTGCGTGGGCGACAGCGGCGATGTGTTCCTGGCCGATTCGGTGGTGATCGCCACCGGCGCCCAGGCCCGCTGGCTGGGGCTGCCATCGGAAAAGCGTCTGCAGGGCGGCGGAGTCTCGGCCTGCGCCACCTGCGACGGGTTCTTTTATCGCGGCAAACGGGTGGCGGTGGTGGGCGGGGGCAACACGGCGGTGGAAGAAGCGATCTATCTCACCCATCACGCCTCGCACGTCACCTTGATCCACCGGCGCGACAAATTGCGCTCGGAAAAGATCCTGCAAGACCGTTTATTCGCCAATCCGCGCATCGATGTCATTTGGAATACCGAAGTTGCAGAAATTATTGGCGAATCAACTGTAGAGCAGATAGCATTGCGCAATCTCGTCAATGGAGAGTTGAGCCATTTGGCGGTTGACGGCGTATTTATTGCGATCGGCCACTCACCCACCACTGAGATTTTCAAGGGTAAGGTGAAGCTGGACGCAGAGGGCTACATGGTCACCGAACCGGGCAGCACCCGCACATCGGTGGCTGGCGTGTTTGCGGCAGGCGACGTGCAGGACCGGATCTTTCGCCAGGCGGTCACCGCGGCGGGAACCGGTTGCATGGCGGCGCTGGAAGCCGAAAAATGGCTTGCGGCGCAAGCGGATAAAGGGCTGTGATAATAGCTTGTTTTGGCGTAACCGGGCTTTAACGACGGCGCTCGCGTCCGCGGGCTGATGGGTTTGGGGAATTATGGACTGGGACAAGTTGCGCGTGTTTCATGCGGTGGCCGAAGCGGGAAGCTTCACCCATGCGGGCGACACACTCAATCTCAGCCAATCGGCGGTGTCGCGCCAGATTTCGGCTTTGGAAGAAGCACTGCAGGTACCGCTGTTCCACCGCCACGCGCGCGGGCTGATCCTGACCGAGCAGGGCGATCAACTGAACCGCACCGTGCGCGAAGTCTTTGCCAAACTGGCCATGACCGAAGCCCTGCTGACCGAAAGCAAGGAAAAGCCGGCCGGCAGATTAAAAGTCACCACCACGGCGGGCTTCGGCACCACCTGGCTGGCGCCGCGTGTGGGAGATTTCCTGGCGACCTACCCGGACGTTTCGATGTCGCTGATCTTGGACGACCAGGATCTCGATCTGGCGATGCGCGAGGCCGACGTGGCGATTCGCATGCATCCGCCCAAACAACCCGATCTGGTGCAGCGTCATCTGTTGTCGATCCAGTGGGAAGTATTCGCCTCGGCCGCTTATCTGAAAAAGCACGGTGTGCCGAATCGCGCCGAGGATCTCGATAATCACCGCATCATCCTGTTCGGCGATTATCATCCGCCGGTGCCAGACATCAACTGGCTGGCCGAAGCCGGGTGCAAACCGGGGCAACCCCGCCGCGCGATGTTGGAGGTCAACTCGCTGCACGGAATCTTGCTGGCGATTCGTTCGGGCCTGGGGGTCGGCGTGTTGCCCGATTACATGCACGCCGAAACCGAAGGTCTGGTGCGGGTGCTGCCCGATGTAAAAGCCCCGCGCGTGGATGCCTATTTCGTGTATCCCGAGGAACTGCGCAATTCCAAGCGAGTGGCGGTATTCCGCGATTTCCTGCTGGCGCAATTGCACGAACGGCATTGATATCGGGCGAAGGCGAGAGGTTTCTCGCCTTCGTTTTCGTATCTCAACGCCCTTTCGCCGCGTGTTCACGCAGGCCGGTGCCCAGCAGCCAGGCCATCGCCACCAAAATCAGGTTAAAACCGAACACCGTCAGAATGATCCGCAACCGTTGCGGCTCGGCGGGCCGATCGGGCAGGTTGGGCTGCACCACCACGATCATTGTCAGATGGCCGCCCGGTTCGGATAGCTGTGCCAGGGTTTGCGACGCCTGCGCCAATAATTGCCGCACGATATGCAACGCATCGGCGGAGGCAAAAGTTTGCGCCCGCAGCGTTACCACCCCCGAATTGCCATTCACCACCACTGTCACGCGATCATGATAGCGGCGATATAAATCCTCGTCCGATGCATTGGAAGCCAACCCGCCAACCGGATCGCGCCCTCCTCGCCACACCTGGGGCAGATCAATCTTACGGCGCAATTCCGCCATCGCCGGACGCGATTGCAGATAGTCTTTCACCGCCAGCGCCGCACTGCTTTCCCGCGCCTGCGCCGCCAATTGCGCCAATCCATTCGACGCCGGTTGATCAGCGGCATCGCGCACCACGAATCGCGATTCCGACACATATTGGTCGGCGGCGAAAAAACCAAAATAGATCGCGGCGAGCAGACTGGGCAGCAGCACCAATGTCAGATTTCTTGCCAGGCGCATGGAACGCCGGTTGATCGGACCTTTCACCGTGTCTCCTTAAGATTGATTCCGCACCACAATCGACTTCGTTCGGACGGGATGCTAGCCTCTCGATGCCATGAACACCACCGATCAAAATGATGCACCGCCCGTTGTCGTCCATGAAAACTGGGCCGACTTGATCGCGCTTGAAATTCCCGCCCGCAGCCGCACGGTCGAACGCCCCAATTACGCCCGGAAAATACAGCAAGCCCTGTTGTTCGTGGCACCGATTCTGACCGCCTGGGCCGCCCTTGCGCTGATTCCGCCCGCCTATGTGTCGGAAACCAGTTTCATCTTGCGCCACCAGGCGCAAAGCCTGACCCTGCCCGTTGCGGGTGGCGATTTCAGCGGCACACCATCTGAATCCGGTAGCGCCGACGCCTATGCGTTGCGCGATTTTCTGCTCTCACGCGATGCGATGGCGCAATCGAAGGTGCCATTTACGGGACGCACGCTTGACGCCCGCTATAACGACTTCATCCACCGGGTATCGGTGGATTATGAAACCAGCTCCGGCGTGATCACCATTCACGTCAAAGCTCCCGAGGCACGGCAAGCCCAGGAATTGGCGATCGAATTGCGCGACGCGGCGGAAAAATTGGTGGCGCAATTCAACCAGGCATCGGCATCGTCGGAATATCTCGCCCCCCTCGCCGCCCCGAACCTGCCCGACAGCCCAACCCGCCCGGATCAGTCCCTGATCCTGCTCAGCGCCGCGGCGCTCGGGCTGGCGTTGGCGTGGAGCCGCCGCATATGACCGAGGCACGCGCCATCGAGGTGCGCGATCTGGTCAAGCAATTCCCCACCGAACATGGCCCCAAGCTGGTGCTGGACGGCATCAGTTTCCGCGTTGCCCCTGGCGAACGTCTGGCCATTCTGGGCCGCAACGGCGCCGGCAAATCGACCCTGATCAAATTGCTCGCCGGCCTGCAACGCCCCACCTCGGGCACCATCACGCGCGGCTTGCGCATGTCTTGGCCGCTCGCCCTGGGCGGCGGGTTCGAGGGCGAAATGACCGGCTATGACAATGTGCGTTTTATCTCCCGCCTCTATCGCGCCGATTTTCCCCAGGTGATGGAATATGTCGCCGATTTCACCGAACTCGGCCGTGATCTGCACGAACCAATGCGGCTTTATTCCGACGGGATGCGGATGCGCTTGGCATTTGCCCTGTCACTTGCCATCGATTTCGAATGTTTGCTGATCGATGAAGTGATCTTGGTGGGCGACAAACGCTTTCAGGAAAAATGTCACCATGAGATTTTCCACCGCCGTAAACATTGCGCGATGATTCTGGCGGCCCACGCGCTCGATATCATCGAGGAATATTGCGACCACGCGCTGGTGTTGAAAGACGGGCGCGGGCGGGTGTTCGACGATGTGAAATTGGCGACCAGGATCTACGCGACGTTATGAAACCGCTGTGTTCACCTCGCCATCGCTGGTGGCGATGATCTGTTTGGGGATCAACAATAACACAGGCAGGATCAGCGCATAAACAATCGTGGTGGCGATCACGCAATAAAGAAAGCCGTGGCTGGGGCTGAGGCTGAAGATTTTTGACCCCACCAGATCGCCGCCCCGCATCGACAATATCGACACGCCATCGATCATCATCATCAGCGCACCCTGCATTCCCGGTGGACAGGAGCGGATCGCCAAATCATAGATCGCGGCGCCCGCAATGCCGCCCATGAAACCGATCGGGGCCGCCAGCAGCAAGGCCTGACCGGCGGTGTGAATAAAAGCGAGCGGCACCATCTGCGGCACCGTAATGATCATGCCCCACCAAAGAAGTTTCTTCAGCGACACGAACCGGCAAAT
>JAJZHU010000152.1 GCA_021798375.1 Pseudomonadota bacterium
AGGCGTCGTTGCATCATCCCTTGTATGATTTCAACGACGCCGCATTGCCGGTGGGTGCGGCTTTTTGGATCAAGCTGGTCGAACAGGAATTGAGCGCGACCTGACACCCTAACCTGGCGGCGGCGCTCCGTGTGTTCCCACCGTGATGAACTGGTGCACCGTGCCGCCGGTCGGTGGGGTGAAGGTGGTGACGCGGATCGTGTGGCCGACTTTCACCAGTTCATGGCCGCCGGGAACGTTGAGCACCACGGGAACGCCGGGCGGCACCGTGATATGGCGGTCGCCGAAGCCGTAATTGACATCCAGCAGCCGTCCGCCGCCGGTTTTTGCCACGGTGGCGACGATGCCGTTGGTCATGGTGGTGTTGGTGGCGGCGTCCATGACGAAATCGAGCCCCGGTCCCTTGACGCCGGGCGGCGAGACATGGACTTCGATCGAGCGTCCGGTGCCATCGGGTTTTGCGGTGTTGGTGGTGCCAAGATAGCTGCCCGGCTTGATCTCGTTCACCGAGATCGACTTGGAGACGAGTACCCCCCAACCGGGAACGAGGGCAATGGTTTCCACCTTGCCGCCGGCTTCGGCCAGGGTGACCTGGTCGGGGGAAATTTGCGTCACCACGCCCTCCACCCGCGCGAGCTTTGGCGGTGGCGTGGTTTCGGCCCGGATTTGCGCGGCGCCGTTCAAGGCCAGCGCCACGGCGGCGAACAGAATTTTTTTCATGGTTGATCTTGCTTCCATTGGACGGCTTGGAGTTTTTTCGCTCTCTGGAACTTGCCTTGCGGGAGCTTTCATCAACCGGGCCGCGATGTCAATCTTTTCGCGCAACCCAGCGGTTTCAGCATCGTTCGGGGAACAGCGCGGCGAGGGTGGCTTCCGATGCGGCGCAAATGCCGCGCTCGGTGATCAGGCCGGTGACCAGACGCGCGGGAGTGACATCAAACGCCGGGTTGGCGGCGGGGGAGCCGCCGGGTGTGACGCGCACGGTGAGGATCGCTCCATCCATGGCGCGGCCGGTGACGGTGGTGAGCTCGGTGGCCGGACGTTCCTCGATCGGAATCTCGCGCACGCCGTCGCGGACTTTCCAATCGATCGTGCTGCCGGGCAGGCCGACATAGAACGGCACATTGTTATCGAACGCGGCCAATGCCTTTAGATAAGTACCGATCTTGTTGCACACATCGCCCTGGCGGGTGACGCGGTCGGTGCCGACGATCACCAGATCGACCTGGCCGTGCTGCATCAGATGGCCGCCGGCGTTGTCGGCGATCACCGTGTGCGGCACGCCGTGCTTGCCCAGTTCCCACGCGGTGAGCGCGGCGCCCTGATTGCGCGGGCGGGTTTCATCGACCCATACATGCACGCGAAGCCCGGCATCATGGGCTTTGTAGATCGGGGCCAAAGCCGTGCCCCAATCGACGGTGGCAAGCCAACCGGCGTTGCAGTGGGTGAGGATGTTGACGACCTCGCCGGGCTTTTTGGCGGCGATGGATTGTATCAGACCCAGACCGTTGTTGCCGATGGCTTCGTTTTGGGCGGCGTCTTCATCGCAAATCGCCAGGGCTTCGAGATAGGCCTCGCGCAGGCGATCGGCCGGCGCGAGCGGGCGCAGTTTCGCGGTCATCCGATCGATGGCCCAGCGCAGATTGATGGCGGTTGGGCGGGCAGCGGCGATTTGGGCGGCGCTTTGTTCCATTGCTTCGTCGGAGGCATCGCGTTTGATCGCCAAGGTGAGACCATAGGCGGCGGCCGCACCGATCAAGGGCGCGCCGCGCACCTGCATCGAACGAATGGCGTGGATCACTTGGGCCGCGTCGGTGAGGCGCAGAATTTCCAAAGACCATGGCAGTTTGGTTTGATCGAAGATATGCACCGACCAACCATCGATGGGATCGACCCAAATGCTGCGATAGGAAATGCCATCGACCTTCATGCCGTCTGCTCCCGCGTGGATTGTTAAATGCGTTGATGCAGGACGCAGATCAAAGTGAAAAGACGCCGGGCAGTGGGAAAATCGATTTTTATTTTTTCGCCCAGGCGCGCGATCATCAATTCGGCGCCTTCGTTGTGCAGACCGCGGCGGCCCATATCGATGGCCTGGATGCGGAATTCCCGGCCTTCTTGCAGGGCCATGATGTGGCCATCGACCAGCATCTGGTAATCTTTGATCAGGCCGCGAAACGGGCCCAATGCCAATACATGGGTGATCAGTTTCTCGTCCTGGTCGTTTCTGACATCGAACACCAGGCGGCCTTCGATGATCGCCAGATGCAGGATAAACGGCCCCGGAAAGCCGGGCAGCGCGAAACTGCTTTCGTGCGTAAGGTCGGCGACGGCCTGGGTGCGGTCGGCTTCCAATTCGATCGACAGGCGGGTGAGCGACAGGCCGTCGAGCACCACCCGCGAAAGACGTGAAGTGGGTTCAGTCATGGAAGGCATCCCGTGCATCAGCTTTGGATTCATTGTGCAACAGCCACGCGACGGTAGCGCCTTTGATGGGACGCAGCAACAACAGGGTAAGCAATGTGGTGAGCGGCAGGAAAATCGCCGCTTCCAGCCATATGGGCGGGGCGAAGTTTACTTCCACCAGCAACAACAAAGGCACGATGATGTGGCCCACCAACAGGATGGTGAAATAAGGCGGGATGTCGTCGGCATGCACGGCGTTCAATTGGGTGTGACATTGCGTGCAGGTGGCGCGCACGCGCAAATAGCCCGCGAACAACGGAGGCGTTCCGCACACCGGGCAGCGGTTCGCCGCACCCAACCGCATCGCCCGCCACAGACGCGGCATGATCGGATTAGGATGCCTGATCAGATCGACGTCTTCGGGCAATCTGAGGGGATTGTGCAAAATATCATCCATCGCAACGCAACATAGCCGGGTTTGGGCGGTTTGAATATAGCGGAAGATGATCGCGCC
Source organism: Pseudomonadota bacterium (assembly GCA_021798375.1). Classification (GTDB taxonomy): domain Bacteria; phylum Pseudomonadota; class Alphaproteobacteria; order Acetobacterales; family Acetobacteraceae; genus JAJZHU01. The sequence continues at coordinate 2,921 of JAJZHU010000152.1, forward strand.
GGAATATTCGCCATTGGTCAAACCGTGCGGGAAGAAGTTTCTCGTTCAGAAGAAATTGACCAAAGCGGCGGATATTGGGCGGTGTATGTAACTGTACCAACGCGAGGCCGAATTGGACGACATATCATCCCCCGAGACTGATTTGACCGCGCCACAAGCTGTGTTGGGTTTGGCGCATCACCGCGCCGGCCGCATGGCGGAGGCGGTGGCTTGTTACGATCGTTGTTTGGCCACCGATCCGGATCATCCGCGTTTGCTCGGATTACTGGGGCAGGCGCAAATGGCGCGCGGCGTGGTGGAAGACGGGTTGGCGAATTTGCGTCGCGCCGCGCAATTGATGCCATGGCATGACGAAACTTGTCTTGCTTATGCCAACGCTGCCGCCCATGCCGGAGATTATGACGCGGCGGCGGCGCAATATCGCGTTATATTGGCGCGGGTTCCGGCGCATTTGGCGGCGGCATTGAATCTGGCCGCGGTGTTGCGGGTAAGCAATCAATGGAGCGAGTTGCGCAACATCACCGCGGCGGCGCTGACGTTTTATCCCGGTCATCCGCATTTGCTGTTGGCATTGGCGGTGTGCGATTTGCAGGATCGCGAGATGGATCGCGCCTTGTCGGGATTGGATTTGGTGCTGGAGATCGCGCCCGATTTGGCCGAAGCGTATTTTTTCCGTGGTACCGCGCTGAATATAGTGGGCCGCAACGCCGAAGCGGTGGACGCGCAATTATGCGCCATCGCGCTGGCGCCGCATCATGCGCCGGCACATTTGAATTTGGGCAACGCGCTGGTGGATTTGGATCAGCCTGAAAATGCCGCGGCTTATTGCCAGCGTGCGATCGAGCTCGATCCGAAACTGGTCGAGGCCTATGTGAGTTTGGGTCATATCTATACCCGTCTGCGCCGTGTGGACGCCGCGATGGCGGCGTGCAGGGCGGCGCTGGCGTTGGTGCCAGGTCATGTGCAGGCGCATTGGAATTTAGGGATCGCCGCATTGCTGGCGGGTGATTGGGCGCTGGGCTGGCGGCAATATGAATGGCGCAAACGGCCGGAATTATATGCCGAACATTTTCGGATTCCGCAGGGCGAGGAATGGCGCGGGGGTGATTTGAACGGGCGCACGGTGACGATATGTGCCGAACAGGGATTGGGCGATGCGATTCATCTGGCGCGCTATTTCCCGTTGCTCGCAGCACGTGGGGCGAAGTTGATTTTGTCGTGTGCGCGGCCGCTGATGCGATTGTTCGCGGGCGATCCGAATTTGGAATTGGTGCTGGATCGCGCCCTGCCCTTGGCCAGGGCTGATTTATGGGTCGATCAGATGTCGTTGCCGGGCTTGTTCGGAACACGCATCGATCATGTTGTGGGTGCGGCGGGCTATATCGAGGCCGATTCAGAATTGGTGCCGGTTTGGCGCGATCGTTTGCCGCAAGGCTATAAGGTGGGGTTGGTGTGGGGCGGCAATCCACTGCATTCCAATGATCGCCGGCGGTCGATGGATGTGAAGAATGTTGAAGAACTGCTCGATACGGTTTTGCATGTCGCGGGGGTTTCTTTTGTAAGTTTGCAAGTCGGGCGCGATTTTCCATCTGCCTGGCAGGGGCGGGTTTTCGATGCGGCGCCGTGGTTGGATGATTTCGCGCAAACCGCCGCGTGTATTTCCTGTTTGGATTTGGTGATCGCGGTTGATACCTCGACCGCGCATTTGGCCGGAGCATTGGGACGCGATGTGTGGGTGATGCTGCCATTCGCGCCGGATTGGCGCTGGCTGCAGGGTCGTTCCGATACGCCTTGGTACAACAGCATGAGATTGTTTCGCCAGGCGCGTGAAGGGGATTGGCGAGATGTGACGAAGGATATTTCGCGCGAGCTGCAGGCGCGCCTTCGCGCATAATTCCGGGCGAATTATTATCCAATTGTCACTGCGCGGCGTGCTGTCGCGTTATATTTTGCGAAAAATGCAAAAAAATTTCGATATATGTGGTCTTTTGATTGACTTTATCGTAAGCAAGGCACAAGAGCAATTTCAGCATTTGGTTCCCGATTCGCCGATTGAAACATTGGCTCGCGTCAACTCCGATGGGATCGGATTGGATTTTGTCGGTATGGAGCGTTGAGTTACGGTTTATGCGGCGGTTCGCGGCAACAATATGTAGATGTGAGCAATTCCATATGATTTGGGGGTTGAATTTGTTTCGCCCCAAAAATTCCGCCCCATGCGATGGGCAATACAAGGAGCCATGATCTGATGAGCGAAGAAAACCCACCCAAAAAAGTGCGCGCCAAGGCTGCCGCTGCTCGCGCAGCCACGCGCCGTGGTGGTACTGGGCGCCCTGCCGCAACGCGCAAACCGCGTGTGGCCAAAGCAGCGGTGAAGGTACCTGCGAAGAAAAAGGTGGCCGTGGTTGCCGAGGCAACGCCGGCGAAGCGCAAGGTCGGCCGTCCGCGCAAGGATGCCGCTGTGGCAATGGCTGTTAAAAAGCCGGTTGCCAAAAAGGCGGTTGCGAAAGCTGTTGTGAAGAAGCCGGCTGTAAAGAAGGCTCCCGCTGCGAAGAAAGCAGCTGCGAAGGCGCCCGTCGCCAAGAAGGCCGTCGCCAAGAAGGCCGTCACCCAGAAGGCTGCGGTGAAAAAGGTTGCCGCGAAAAAGGCGGCGCCCAAGGCTGTTGCCAAAAAGGTCGTGGCTAAAAAAGCTGCTGCCAAGAAGCCTGTCGCAAAAGTCGCCAAGCCCGCGGCGAAAAAGGCAGCACCCAAGGCTGTTGCCAAGAAGCCTGTTGCCAAGAAGGCCGCGGCGAAGGTTGCCAAGACTGCTGTCAAGAAAGCGGCAGTGAAGAAGCCGGTTGCCAAGAAGGCCGCCGCCAAAAGCGTTGCCAAAAAGCCCGTGGCGAAGAAGGCAACCGCAAAGAAGGCCGCCCCCAAAGCCGCCGCTAAAAAAGTCGCGGCAAAGAATGTGACGGCGAAAAAAGCGGCACCGAAGGCTGTTGCTAAAAAGGCCGTTGCGAAGGTTGCCAAGACTGCGGCAAAGAAGATCG
>JAJZHU010000153.1 GCA_021798375.1 Pseudomonadota bacterium
CGGCGTGCTGGCCTTCATCGCCATACGCATATTCCGGTTTTCAACGATGCGGCGCATCTTTCAACGCAGCCCCCTCGAAATCCTTCTGGTTGCCGCGAGCGCCGTGCTGGTGATTATTTTGCCGATCGAAACCGGCGTAAGCATGGCCATCGTGCTGTCGCTGCTGCATAGCATCTATATCATCGCCCGGCCCTATTGCAGCGAACTGACGCGAATTCCGGGCACGACAATCTGGTGGACGCTTGGCAAAGAGGAAGCCGGCGAACACGAACCCGGCGTCCTGGTGTTCGCGTTCGGAGCACCGATCAATTTCATCAACGCCCACTACCTGCTCAAAAAACTCATGGACGGCATCGCCGCCGTGCCGGGACCGTGCCACCTCATTGTAATCGAGGCCAACGGCGTCATCGATGTCGATTTCACCGGATCTCAGATCATGCAACAGGCCATCGGCGAACTGCGCCAAAGCGGCATCGAGTTTGCGGTGGCGCGACTGGAGTCCGAGCGGGCGAAAGCCGCGGCGGCGCGAACGGGATTGATCGACGCCATCGGCGCCGACCATATATTCCGTTCGGTGGACGAAGCCATTCGCGGCTATAAATCCACCCGCTCATCACAATAACGAAGCAAAAATAGCCGCGATTACTGCATGAACCAACCGTGACTGACCACCAGCGATTGACCGGTCAGCGCGTTGGATTCAAAACTGGCGAAGAACAAGGCCGTTTCGGCGACATCGGCGACCGTGGTGAATTCACCGTCCACGGTTTCCTTCAACATGACATTCTTGATCACGTCGTTCTCGGAAATGCCGAGTTCCTTCGCCTGCTCGGGGATTTGCTTTTCGACCAGCGGCGTGCGCACGAAACCGGGGCAGATCACATTGGCCCGCACGCCGTGCTTGGCGCCCTCTTTGGCCACCACCTTGGCCAGACCGATCAGCCCGTGCTTCGCCGTGACGTAAGGCGCCTTGAGCGGTGAGGCCTCCTTGGAATGGACCGAGCCCATGTAAATGATGCTGCCGCCAGTGCCTTGTTTATACATCTGCCGCAACACCGCCTTGGTGGTTAGAAAGGCGCCGTCGAGATGGATCGCCAGCAAAAGCTTCCATTTGTCGAACGGAAATTCCTCCAGCGGCGAAACGATCTGGATACCGGCATTGCTGACCAGCACGTCGATCTTGCCGAACGCGGCGATGGCCTTGGCGATGCCGGCCTCGACCTGCGCTTCGTTCGTCACATCCATGGCAACGCCGACGGCAACGCCGGGACCGCCCAGTTCAATGGCGGTGGCGTCGGCGCCTTCCTGATTGAGATCGGCGATGATAACCTTGGCGCCCTCGCGGACGAAGGTGCGCGCGATTTCCTTGCCGATGCCGCTTGCGGCCCCTGTGACGACCGCCACCTTATCTTTCATTCGCATATCTTTGGCCCCTAATCATTTAAGATAATCATGCGCGACCTTGCCCAATCCCAGGGTCAGATCGCAAAGAATATGCACGGCGGATACCAGCTCCAGCACCGGCAATTCCGCCACCGGCGCCAAGGCGTGCGACGCCAGCGACAGCGCGCCGGGTCCGGTCCATGCACCCTTCAAGTCGATGTCTTCAAGATAATATTCAACAAGTTCGCAGATACGCGCCGTGCCATCGACATGCGGAATAATTTTCAACAGAAAATTGGGCGCCAGCAACGAAGCCTTCACGGCGGCGAGGTCCGCCTCGCGGTGTTTGTAGCCCATCGTTCCGGTGGCGATGCGCACCGGACCATAATCGAGCGTGCCGACCAGCGTATCGATTTCGGTGCGAAGGCTGGGGTTGGCGAGTTTCTTCGGAAAACCCCAAAGCTCGCGGCCCCCCGCGATCGGCGGCTCGTCGTTCAGGAACATGCAATGGGTATAACCACCCTTGCGGCCATTCAGCGAAACCGGGATAACCTGGCCTGATTCGGTATAATCGCCGAAACCGGTTGAATTCGGCATGCGGATGAACTCGAACTTGACCAGCGGCGCCTCGACCACCAGCGGCTCGGGCACCAGCGCCCGCAGCTTCTCGGGATCGGTGCGATAGGTGATGATAAGAAACTCCCGATCGACAAAGCGGTAAGGGCCGGGCGGATAGGCCGGACTGGTCAGCGGCATCGCGAACGCGTTCTTGCGAACCTCATCTTCGTTCATGGCGGCATTTCTTTCGGTTGCAGATCGGGTTCCGTTGGATGGTTAGGCCTTGTTTGTCTTTCTGTACAGCCTGCGGAAATTATGCGTCGTGATCTCCGCGATTTCCTTGGCGCTCACTTCCTTGACCTGCGCCAACACCGCCGCCGTATGCGCCACCCAAGCCGGCTCGTTGCGTTTGCCACGGTAAGGCAGCGGCGCCAGATAGGGCGCATCGGTTTCCACCAACAACCGCTCGATCGGCAAGTCGCGCGCGATGTCGCGGATTTCCAGCGATTTTGGAAAAGTCAGGATGCCCGAAAAGCTGACATAGCCGCCCATATCGATGGCGTCCAACGCCAAGGCGCGGCCCGAGCTGAAGCAATGCAGCAGAAAATCGAAGCGCCCGCCGCAGTCGCATTCATCGCGCAGAATGCGCATCATATCAGCATCGGCGTCGCGCGAATGGATGCAGATCGGCACATGAGCCAGGCGTGCGGCGCGGATTTGGGCGCGAAAGCAGGCCTCCTGCACATCGCGGGGGGCGCGATCATAATAAAAATCGAGCCCTGCCTCGCCAATGCCGATCACCTTGGGATGTTGCGCCAATTCGGCCAGTTCGTGCGGATCGGGAATGGGTTCCTCGTGCGAACTCAGCGGATGGATACCCAAAGTACACCAAAGATTTTCGGTCTTTTCCGCCACATCGCGCATTTTCAAGGATTGCGCCAGACTGGTGCCGATGGTCACCATCTCGCCCACACCGGCGGCGTGGGCGCGCCCGATCAGATCGGGCCATTCGGATTCCTGCCAATGATCGATGTGGCAATGGCTGTCGATCAACATGTCTATTCCTCGACGAAACGCGGAAACACACCTTGCGGCGCCGGCAGCGCCACTCCCGCGGGCAATTTCTGCGCCAAATCGGCAAAGCCACGCGCCTCGGCGGACACACCCAGTTGATCGAGCATCTTGCCCATGCTGGCGGGCATGAATGGCCGCAAATTGGTGGCCACCGCGCGCAACAGATCGACCAGCACCCGCAGCACTGTTTCCATGCGCGGGAAATCGGTCTTGCGCAGCGCCCAGGGCGCTTGGCGGTCGATGTAACCATTGCCGGCGCGGATCAGCTTCCAGGCTTCTTCCAACGCTTCGCTGAACGCCAGACGGTCCAACTTGGCGCGCATCTCGCCGGTCAGCGCATCGGCGCCCGCCAGCAGATTTTGATCGTCTTCGGTGGTCTCGCCCAAGCCGGGCAATACACCGCCGCAGTTTTTGGCGATCAGCGAAAGGCTGCGCTGCGCCAAATTGCCCAGATCATTGGCAAGCTCGACATTAAGACGTGAAATCAATGCCTTACGCTTGAAATCACCATCGCCGCCGAACGGCACCTCGCGCAGCAGAAAGAAACGCACGGCGTCCAGGCCAAACTCTTCAACCAACGCGCGAGGATCGATCACGTTACCTATGGATTTGCTCATCTTTTCGCCTTCGCTGGTCCACCAGCCATGCGAATAGACGCGCTTGGGCACCGGCAAACCGGCGGCCATCAGGAAGGCAGGCCAGAAGATGGCGTGGAAGCGCACGATCTCTTTGCCGACCAGATGCAGATCGGCCGGCCAATAACGCCATTTTTCTGCATTTTCATCGGGATAGCCCATGGCGGTGATGTAATTTGTCAGCGCATCCAGCCACACGTACATCACATGGGTTTCATCGCCCGGCACCTTGATGCCCCAGGAAAAACTGGTGCGGCTGATCGAAATATCGGTGAGCCCTGCCTTCACAAAAGACAATACTTCGTTGCGGCGCGCCATCGGCCCCACGAAATCGGGGTGGCTTTCGTATAATTCCAGCAGCTTATCACCCCAAGCTGAGAGTTTGAAGAAATAAGAAGGTTCGCGCACCCACTCCACCGGCGCACCGGTGGGCGCCAGAAAAGACCCGTCGGGCTGCTTGGCAAGCTCGTCCTCGCCGTAAAACGCCTCGTCGCGCACGGCGTACCAGCCTTCGTAGGCGTCCAGATAAATCTGCCCGCGATCGGCCAGACGCTGCCACAATGCCGTGCAGGATCGCCTATGGCGTTCTTCGGTGGTGCGAATGAAATCGTCGTTGGTGATGCCCATTTGCACGGCCATGTCACGGAAATCGGCCGACACGCGGTCGGCGAACACTTGCGGCGCAACGCCCGCGGCTTCCGCGGCCTTTTCCACCTTTTGGCCATGTTCGTCGGTGCCGGTCAGAAAGAACACGTCGAACCCATCGAGCCGCTTCCACCGCGCCAGCACATCGGCGGCAATCGAGGTATAGGCGTGACCAATGTGCGGCGCGCCGTTCACATAATAGATCGGGGTAGTGATATAAAAGGTGGGTTTCATTTTGTACTCAATAACACCAGCGCCTGGATCAGCGCCTGTTTTTTATCCAAATTTAACAATTCCGTCTCGTGCTGCAATTGCGTGAGCGCCTGCCAGCACTGCACCCACGCCTCGGGCGATCGCAAATTGGCCAAACGAGACACCCCGCCGCGCGCTGTCTTGCGCACCTCCACCGACAGCGCATGGCGCAGCAGATCCATGAAATAGCTATAGGCCCCCTCGCCCGCCGCCAGAGCGTCGGCCAGTTCGAGCGCCTGCCCCATGTCGAGCGATGGGAGTTGCGCCAGGATATGTTCGGCTTTTTGTGAAAGCTCGATGCCATTGCCCTCGGCCAGTTGCAACGCCCGCCCCGGCGAACCCTCGGCCAGAGCGATCAAACGGACGCGTTCCGCACGGGTGGCATTGGGCAGACCGGTGCGCAGCAATTGCTCCATCTGATCGTCATCCAACGCCTGCAAACGCAACTGGCAGCAACGGCTGCGAATGGTGGGCAACAAACGCCCCGGCACGGCGCAAACCAACAGCAAAATGGCGCGCGAGGGCGGTTCTTCCAGCATTTTCAACACCGCATTGGCGGCGTTGCGGTTCATATGCTCGGCGCCATCGATCACCACCACCCGCCAACCGCCCTCGGCCGGGGTCAAGTGGAGAAACGCGGGCACCTGGCGCACGTCACCCACCACAATCTCGCTCCGCAAACGCTTTTTCTTGTCGTCCAATCCGCGTTCGACAGTGAGAAAATCGGCATGAGTGTCGGCAGCGACACGTTTGAAAACCGGCGAACTGGCGGACAGAAACAGATCGTCGCCCTCCGGCACGCCGGCCAGCAGACGGCGGGCAAAGCGATAGGCCAGAGTGGCCTTGCCGACGCCCTCGGGGCCGGTAATCAGCCAAGCGTGATGCATCCGCCCACTGCGCATGGCCGCCACCAATGCGGCTTCGGCTTCGGTGTGCCCAATCAGCGTTTCATTTTCGCGTGGCGGCGCCAGGCTCATTGCAACCGTGCGCCGACTTGCGCCATGATAGCGGCGTGGATTTCATCGCGCGAACCATCGGCATCGATCGCAACACAGCGCCCCGGGTTGGCTTTGACGATGGCAGCAAAGCCCTGCGTCACCTTGGCGTGAAAATCAGGCGGTAGTTTTTCATAGCGATCCGCCGCCAATCCCCGCTGTAACATGCGCGCATCCGCCACCGCCTGGCTTGCCTGCAACACCAGGGTGAGATCCGGCACCAGCCCGATCAAGCCGCCCAATGTGGCGATGGCGGCATGATCGAATCCCTGCCCAAAGCCCTGATAGGCCAATGTACTATCTGCAAAACGATCGCATACCACCCAGATCCCGGCATCAAGCGCGGGACGGATGGTTTTGGCCACATGC
>JAJZHU010000154.1 GCA_021798375.1 Pseudomonadota bacterium
AAATCCCCGGAACGAGATTTCCGAAGAGCCGATCTTCATGGATCGCACTGAGAAAATTTACTTTTTCGGGTTTGGCTTTTGCCCCATATATTTATCCATACCGATCAATATTCTTGAAAACCGCCACAGGCCGTCGGGACCACGGCGAAAATCCGCCGTGTAGATCACGCTCGCGCCGACCGACAGATCGTCGTTGGCAACAACCACAACCGCATAGGCAACAACTTCGGCACGGTCAGCCGTCAATTTATTGAACACGAAATTGGAAATCAGGTGACGCCGCTGATCACCCTGCTGCTTCCAGGCGGCGGCGAAGTTTGCCACCACAGCATCTCTACCCGACACAGAGACCAAGGGCGTCTTGCTGGCTTCGACCACATCCAGATGCACGTCGTCGGTGAAAAGACTGCTTAAAACGTCATGGCGCCCTTCATCCACGGCCATCGCATAGCGGCTGAATGCATCCTCGATCAGCAGCCGCGCCATCGGGTCCTTCGTTGTTTGCACGGCATTTTGCGGCAAGAGCGTAACCAGCCCCGACTTGGTGGCCCACCCCTGAACGGGACGTTCGGCGGCCGATGCCGATGCCGATGCTGATGCTGATGCGGGCAAGTTAATAACGGCAAAAACGGAAAGCGCGAATACAAGCGCGCGATAGCTCATCTGGATCATGATATTTTTCTCCCAAATAAGAAGAGCCGTCCCAAGACGGCTCTCCTTGTTATCAATTGTCAGCCCTTGATCAATATGATGCCGACAGGCGGACGCCAAAGGTTCTCGGCGGCTCGATCGAGGCGGTCACCAAGGTGGGCGTCACGCTTTGTCCTTGCGTATAGATAACGGCATCGCCGATGTTGCGCACCCAAACGCCAACCGACCAGGCGGCATCCGGCGGCGTATAGGTCAGACTCGCGTCTCCCGTCACATAGCCTGGCGCAAGTTCATTCGAGTTATAGTCAATATTCAGCCAACGGGCGGTTGCATACTGCGCTTCACCATCAAAGGTAAGATCCGCGCCGTTAGAAAGCTCGAAGTGATGCAGGTAGCCCACCGACCCCGACCACGTCGGCAAACGGGGCATGGTTTTGCCCGAACAATTGACAATATAATTGATCGGATTGACCTGCGTGGTCGGACATGCGGCGGCCGCAAGCGGTGGGCCACCGAAGGAGGTCTGAGCCAAATTAAAGCTGTCATAAACGCCATGCGCAAATTCCGTCGCCACATGGATTTGATCATCGTCCGTCACTCTCCAGGTCGCATCGAGGTCCACACCTCGGATCGTCGCGGCGCCGGCATTGGCAGTAAGGAAGTCGGGATTTCCCGAAGGATCCAGTGTCAGGCGGCCGAATTGTTGATTGGTATATTCCCAATCAAAGACATCAAGATTGACACGAACCCGATTGTCGAAAAACTGATTTTTAATGCCAAGCTCATAGGCCGTCAACTTTTCAGGCTGATAGGCTTGCACACCCGTGGTGATGGATTCCACACCGCCCGCCTTAAAGCCCGTCGATGCGGTGAAATACGCCATTGAATTGGGAGCAACATCGTACTCAAAGCCGGTCTTCCAGGTGAAGGAATCGTACGACACCGGCGTGTTGGGCGTTTCCGCCAGACTGGCGGAAACAGGCACCAGCGGCGGATTGCCGGTGACGAAAGGCGAGATGGCGCCGGTGATGGTTTCATGCGTATAGCGCGCACCTGCGATCACGCGGAAGCCTTCGGCCAGCCGAACCGTGGTTTGACCAAACGCGGCCTCCGATTCATTCGTCTGATCGTACATCTGCGCCGAGTTGCAGGTTGGAGTCATGCATTGCTGCAACGCCTGCAACATGTGCTGACCAAAGTTATAGTAATAAGCGCCAACAACCCATTTCAAAATATCGCTATCATGCGCAAGGCGAGCTTCGGTGGTAAGCTGCTGATTGCGCTCGTTGTCGTAATATCTGAAATTGGTCGCGTCGGTGATTTCGATGAATTTTTGGTTGCTGTAAGCGGGAATTAGCGTGAGCTTGGCAAAACCGAGATTCCAATCAAGCTGACCGTGCACATTCCAAACACCATTATCGATAAAGCGCTCTTGCGAGAATTGACCGCCAGGATTGGCCCCCTGATAATAGGGCGGAAATGCCTTGATGATACTTGCGTTGGTTGTCCACGGATTGCCACCATTTGGCACCGGCTTCAGCACAAGCCCATCGCCCTTTCCGCCAACATGGCCATACTCGCCGGTCAAATTGAACGATATGTCGTCGTTGGGTCGCCAAAGAACCCGCAGGCGGCCGGCATCGGTGTTATTATCGGCCGAGCCATCGTTGATATAGCCATGGTGCTGGTTGACCTGAAACGATCCCCGCACGGCAAGATTGTCGGCAAGCGGAATATTTACCGCACCAGTCAAATGAACCAGCGCGTAATTGCCAAATTCAACACTGCCCTCGGCGCTGTATTTCCCAAGCACGGGAGCGTTGGTAATGACATTGATCGCCCCACCGGTCGCATTGCGGCCATAGAGTGTTCCCTGTGGCCCAAGAACCGCCTCGATGCGTGCAAGATCGAAGTAGAATGGCGCGGACGCGGCGCCCTGGGTGACGACGATGCCATCGATGTTCGTGGGCACGGGGCTGGCGGCACGCCCGTTCGTAACGGTCGTGCCAACGCCGCGAATATAAGGAGAATCGAAATTGCCGACCTGGCCGATCTGGATGCCGGGCATTACCGCCGTCAAGGCGCTTGGCGTGGTCACGGACTCCAACTGTTGCCGGCTCAACACGTTCACCTGCAACGAAGCCTTCTGCACCGATTCCTTGCGGTGCTGGGCGGTGACAACCACTTCCTGAAGCTGTCCCGATCTCATCTGCGCACCGGCATTGGCCGGTCTTTGCGGCTGGACCTGCTGCGCATGGGCGCCGCCGGCTATTACCAACATGGTCAACGCTGTCGAGTATAAAGCCGTCAATCTGATGCGGTCGCGCATGGCGCCCCTCCAATTTCCAAATATTTTGTTACTGAGCTGCCTGGCCACTCAAAGCTATTCATGGTCATGCGCACGGTTCCCTGTGAGCGCCCAATCGATGACCTCACTTCTCTCTAATAATCCATAAGTCTGGTCTTTTGTAAATAGGGCGGCGCAACAAAAATTACCGCCAAGAGAGATTTGATTAACTTGTTGATTCTAATGTATTAAACTGCATTAAAAGATGCCGCGCGGGGAAATGCGCCCTGATCATCAGCGCCAAATACCATCTATGTCTAGATCTTATGCCTTTTGGTGGTCACGCGGGCAAGGCCGCATCAGCAGCGCAAATGCCGAAACAATACCGTTTGATGATCGGCGCACAACAGGACATGCCGTGGCATGATAGAGCATGATCGCCGCAGGTTGAATAACACGTAGGCGTGAATCATGCGTAAAAACAAAAAGCTAGAGCACGTTCGTCGCACGTATATGGTTCAACGTGATCCGAACGTGCTCTAGCGCGTGAATCACGCCTGTGCGGCGATCACGCTCTGACTTTTTGTTTGATCATGTGATTCACGCTTTCGTGTTCTTCAACCTCACACGATCGCGCCTAACCAAGTACCACCAATAATGTGTGGGTGGCGGCATCATCCACCAATGCGATCCGCGTGTGTCCGCCGGCAAGCGGCACCCCATCCAGTTCGGTGCGCACGATACCGCGGCAAACCTGATGCGGATTTTCGACCGTAATGTCGTAACGCGCCGTTTTATAACGAAACACAATGCCGAATCCCGGCCATTGCCTGGGGATGCAAGGATCGATGCAAAGCACGCCACCTTCCAGCCGAAATCCCAGAATCGTTTCCAATCCCGCCCGATACATCCACGCCGCGGCACCCGTATACCAGCTCCAGCCACCACGTCCGAAATGTGGCGCGACCGAATAAATATCGGCGCACACCGCATAAGGCTCGACCTTATAGCGCGCGACTTCGTCCTTGGTGCGGGCGTGATTGATCGGATTCAGCATCCCGTAGATCTCACCCGCCTGATCGCCGTCGCCTTGCATCGCCCAGGCGATCACCGACCAGATGGCGGCGTGGGTATATTGGCCGCCATTTTCGCGCAAACCGGGCGGATAGGCCTTGATATATCCCGGATCGCGCTTGGTCTGATCGAACGGCGGCGTGAACAACAACAGCAGGCCGCCGCCGGCCTCATCCTCATGCGCAACCAGTTCGGTGGCAACCTTGGCCATGGCCTTTGCGGCATGCACCGGATCGGCGGCCCGCGATATCACGCTCCAGCTTTGCGCGATCGAATCGATGCGGCATTCGGCGTTCATCGCCGCCCCCAGCGGGGTGCCGTCGTCGTAATAGGCGCGGCGATACCAATCGCCATCCCATCCGTCACGTTCCAGCGCCTCGGCCAGATTAATCGCATGTTCCCGCCAGGTCTGCGCGCGGTCGTGCTCTCCCCGCCCCTCGGCCACCGGCGCAAAGCCGATCAGGGCAGCGTGCAAAAACCAGCCGAGCCAGATGCTTTCGCCTTTTCCCTGCACGCCGACGCGGTTCAGCCCGTCGTTCCAATCGCCGCCGCCGATCAACGGCAGACCATGCGCGCCAACCGTCAAACTATGGTCGAGCCCACGGGCGCAATGCTCGAACAGATCGGCACATTCATCCGCCACGCCTGGCTGAAAGAAGGATTCCATTTCCCCCTCACGCAAGGCCGGACCTTCCAGGAACGGCATTTGCTCGGCCAGCACCGCAAGATCGCCGGTGATCCGCAAATAATGCGCGGTAACGTACGACAGCCAGATACGATCGTCCGACATGCGCGTGCGAATGCCGCGCCCGCTCATCGGCAACCACCAATGTTGCACGTCGCCCTCGCGAAACTGGCGGCCCGCGGCGCGCAACAGATGTTCGCGTGTCAGATCGGGCCTGGCGATACACAGCGCCATGCCATCTTGCAACTGGTCGCGAAATCCATAAGCGCCGCTCGCCTGATAAAAGCCGCTCCGCGCCCAAATACGGCAGGCAAGGGTCTGATAAAGCAGCCAGCGATTGAGCAAAATATCCATCGAACGGTCGGGCGTGGTAACCTGCACCGCGCCCAGCGTTGCATCCCACATCACGCTCACCGCACGCAGCACCTCATCAAGATCGATGGCACGGTATTTGGCGATCAAAGCCTGCGCCTCGGACAGGTTCGCCGTTTCACCCAGCAAAAATACCAGTTCCGCCGATCCGTTCGCCGCCAATTCCAATTTCGTCTGCAAGGCACCGCAAGGATCAAAACCGGCGCCAAGCCGGCCCGACAGCGGCAACTCCCCCTCAAGCGCCAATGGCCGGTTCAACGCGCCGTTGCGGCCGATAAATTCGGTGCGATCGCAGGTGATGGATTGCTGGCGGCCCGCCATATCGGCGAATGCCACGCGCCCGCCGAAATCATTGTTCCACGGATTGCGCGCCAACAACGCCCCGGTCTGCGCGTCGATCTCGGTCACGACAAAAGGCGCTCCACGGGCGCGCGTGGTGCCCAACACCCATTCCACATAGGCCGTCACCGAAAGCCGCCGGGATTCCCCGGAATGATCGGTAAGCTTCAGGCGGGAAATTTTAATGGAATCGTCAACCGGCACATATTGCAGCAACTCCAACGTGATCCCGTGTGAGCGATGCTCGAAACGGCTATACCCCTGGCCATGATGGGCCACATAAGCGGCGCCTTCCAGCCGGATCGGCAAAGCGGTGGGCCCCCACAACTCGCCCGTCTCATCGTCGCGCACATAGATCACCTCGCCCGGCGCATCGGCCACCGCATCGTTCGACCACGGGGTGATATGGTTCTGCTGGCTATCGAGCGACCATGTGGTGCCGCTGCCGTCAACCGAACTGA
>JAJZHU010000155.1 GCA_021798375.1 Pseudomonadota bacterium
AAATTGCCAGGCGAAGCGGAGGTTGGCGCAGGTGCGGAGGTTTGGGCTTATTGCCTGATGCCCAATCATGTTCATATTATTTTGACGCCTTCCGACGAAGACAGGTTGCGGAGCACCTTCACTGATCTGCACCACCGCTACACCGGTGTGATCAATGCGCGCAACCGCTGGACGGGCCATTTGTGGCAAGGAAGATTTGGTTCGGCGCCAATAGATGAGCAACATCTGATCGCCGCGGTGCGTTATGTTGCGCTGAATCCGGTCCGGGCGCGATTGGTGCGCCGGGCACAGGATTGGCCCTGGTCGAGCGTGCGGGGTTGGGGTTACGGTGATGGTGTGGACGGCGCTCCTTTGAATGGGTTGCTTCAACGACAACCATTCTGGCACAGTTCTTACGAACCAGATGCCGTGGCGGGCGCCGTCCACACCATCACCGTAATAGGGGGAATAGCGTGGGGCGAACAAAGCCGCAGCCGCATCACAACCGGCAACGCGACAAAAACATCAACGATTTCATGAACATAGTGGCGCACCCGAAGGGACTCGAACCCCTAGCCCCCAGATTCGTAGTCTGGTGCTCTATCCAATTGAGCTACGGGTGCCCGTAGTGTGGGGGGCGATGTAACGGAACCAAGGCATCCGCGCAACCCCCCAACGTTACTTATTTCGCAAGTAGTTCCAGTTGCGCGAGAATCGCGTTGCCGCATTCGGTGGTGGAGATGCGTTTCGCGCCCGGCAGCGACAGGTCGGCGGTAGCCAGGCCTTGGGCCAATACGCCGGCCACGGCATTTTCGATCAATTGCGCGTCGTCGGCCAGGCCGAATGAATAGCGCAGCAGCATGGCGAAGCTCAGCATTTGTGCCATCGGGTTGGCCAGGTCCTTGCCCGCGATATCGGGGGCGCTGCCGTGGATGGGCTCATAAAGCGCGTGGCGTTTGCCGCGGGCGTCCACGGCCCCCAGCGTGGCCGAGGGAAGCATCCCCAGCGAGCCGGTGAGCATGGCGGCCAGATCAGACAGTAGATCGCCGAACAGGTTGCTGGTGACGATCACATCGAACTGGTGGGGATTCTTGGCCAGTTGCATGGCGCAATTATCGGCATACATGTGCGAAAGCCGGATATCGGGATATTCGCGCGCCACCAGCGCCGTGACCACCTGGCGCCACAACAGGCCGCTGTCCATCACGTTGGCTTTTTCCACGCTGCACAGACGGTTGCCGCGCTTGCGGGCGATGTCGCAGGCCACGCGGGTGACGCGCTCGATTTCGTTCGTGGTGTAAACTTCGGTGTTATAGCCGCGCTGTTGGCCGTCGGGCAGGGTTTCGATGCCGCGCGGCTCGCCGAAATAAATCCCGCCGGTGGCTTCGCGCACGATCATGATATCCAGTCCGCGCACCAATTCCGGCTTTAAAGGCGATGCATCAACCAGCGCATCGAGCACCGTGGCGGGGCGCAAATTGGCGAATAATTTCAGCCCGCTGCGCAGGCCGAGAATGCCGATTTCGGGGCGGTTGTCGAATGGCTGCACATCATATTGCGGGCCGCCGACGGCGCCGAACAACACCGCATCGGCATCGAGCGCGGCCTGGATGGTGGCCTGGGTCAACGGCACGCCGTGCACGTCGATCGAGGCGCCGCCGACCAGACCGTGGGTGATCTCGAACGACAAGCCGCGATTTTTTTGGAACCATTCCACCACGCGCAACGTCTCGCGCATCACTTCGGGGCCGATGCCGTCGCCGGGGAGGACTAGGAGTTTTTTGGTCATGGAGGAAGGTTCCCTAAAAAATCAAGAGATAAGGAAGAAACTTCTTTTTACAAAAAAAGAAGCAAACTTATCGAAGTTCTTTTGAATTACACTACCACTTTCGGTATCCAGCTTTGCTGCGCCTCACGCTTTTTCTCAAACGCATCGATCGCGGTGGCGTGCTGCAACGTCTGGCCGATGTCGTCCAAACCATTCAGCAACAAATGCTTGCGGAACGGGTCGATTTCAAAGGCGAATTCCTCGCCCGAGGGACGCACCACCACCTGGCGTTCCAGATCGATCGACAGCCGCGCGTTGGCGCCGTTGGCGGCATCGCCCATCAATGCATCCACCTGTTCACGCGATAAAGTAACCGGCAAGATGAAATTCTTGAAGCAATTATTATAAAAAATATCGGCAAACGACGTGGCAATCACGCAGGTGATGCCGAAATCGAGCAACGACCATGGCGCATGTTCGCGCGACGATCCACAGCCGAAATTTTCATGCGCCAGCAAAATTTGCGCATGGCGATAAGGCTCGCGGTTCAATACGAAATCAGGATTTTCCGAACCGTCGGGATTAAAGCGCAGTGTGTCGAACAGATTTTTACCCAGGCCGGAACGCGCGATGGTCTTTAAAAACCGTGCCGGAATGATCTTGTCGGTGTCCACATTGGCCAAAGGCAGCGGCGCCGCGATGGCGGTGAGTTTGGTAAAACTGGGCATCACAAATACTCCCGCACGTCCACAAGTCTTCCCGCCACCGCCGCCGCCGCCGCCATTGCCGGCGACAGCAGGTGGGTGCGGCCGCCGGGGCCTTGGCGGCCTTCGAAATTGCGGTTCGATGTGCTGGCGCAACGCTGACCGGGGGTGAGCTTGTCGGGGTTCATGCCCAGACACATCGAACAACCCGCCTCGCGCCATTCAAATCCGGCATTCATGAGCGTCCGGGCGATACCCTCGGCCTCGGCCTGCGCCTTGATCAGCCCCGAACCAGGCACCACCAGGGCGCGAACGCCGGGAGCCACGTGGCGGCCCGCGGCGATGGCGGCGGCGGCGCGCAGATCCTCGATACGGGCGTTGGTGCAGGAACCGATGAACACCACGTCGATGGGAACCTGGTCCAGCTTCTGGCCGGGTTGCAGATCCATATAGCTCAACATCCGCTCCATCTGCACGCGGGCGGCGGGATCGGCCACATCGGCCGGATCCGGCACCACGCCGGTGATCGGGGCGACTGATTCAGGGTTGGTGCCCCAGGTGACCATCGGCGCGATGTCGGCGGCGTTCAGCACCACGATTTTGTCGTAATGGGCGCCCTCGTCGCTGGCAAGCGTCCGCCAATAGGCCACGGCGTGGTCGAATGCCTCGCCCTGGGGGGCGAACGGGCGCCCCTTGATATAGGCGAAGGTGGTTTCATCCGGGGCGATCAGCCCGGCCCGGGCGCCCGCCTCGATCGCCATATTGCAAACGGTGAGACGCCCGGCCATATCGAGCGAGCGGATGGCTTCGCCGGCGAATTCGATCACATGGCCGGTGCCGCCGTTGGTGCCGATCTTGCCGATGATGGCCAGGATCACGTCTTTGGCGGTAACACCCAGCGGCAGCGTGCCATCGACCCGCACCAGCATGTTCCTGGCCGGTTTTTGCAGCAGCGTTTGCGTGGCCAGCACATGTTCGACTTCCGATGTGCCGATGCCAAAGGCCAAAGCACCCATCGCGCCGTGGGTGGAGGTGTGGCTGTCGCCGCAGACGATGGTGAAGCCCGGCAGCGAGATGCCCTGTTCCGGCCCCACCACATGCACGATGCCCTGGCGCGGGTCCAACACCGGGAAATAGGGCACGCCGAATTCTTTGACGTTTTTCTCCAGCGTCTCGATCTGCAACCGGCTTTCGGGTTCGGCGATGCCCGCCTTGCGATCCGATGTGGGAATATTATGATCGACCACGGCGATGGTGGCGTCTGTCCGGCGCATTTTGCGCCCCGCCAGACGCAAACCCTCGAACGCCTGCGGGCTGGTCACTTCATGCACAAGATGACGGTCGATGTAGAGAATGCAGGTGCCATCGGGCAGCTTTTCCACCACATGACTGTCCCAGATTTTATCGAACAGGGTGCGCATGACAGACTCCGTGGGAGGTAATCAAACAGAGAATTAAGAATCTTCTTTTTTGAAAGAAAGAAGCATAAAACTTTTATCAATTTTAATCCCGCGCACACACCAACCGGTGTGTGCGCGGGGCTAATTATCACAGTCTTTTGGCTTTTTAACCTTACGCGCTAACGGTGTCGAACGGACGCGCCTTCTCGGCAATACGCGCCGACTTGCCCGAACGGCCACGCAGATAATACAACTTGGCGCGGCGCACATCGCCACGGCGCACCACGAAGATTTCGGCGATGGTCGGTGCGTACAGCGGGAACACACGCTCCACGCCTTCGCCATAGCTGATCTTGCGCACGGTGAAGTTGCTGTTCAGACCCTTGTTTGAACGCGCGATGCACACGCCTTCAAAAGCCTGAACGCGGCTGCGCTCGCCTTCAACGACCTTCACCGACACGCGCAGCGTATCGCCGGGCCCGAATTCGGGAACGCCGCGTGCTGCGGTAAGACGGGCAATCTCTTCGGCCTCGTAGGTTTCAATGATATTCATAGTCGAGGTTCCTTTCTCTGGTCCCTTAAGGCCCATCCTGTTACGAATGGGCGGCCTGATCTGCAATGTTGGCTAGATGCAAAGCCCACAGATCGGGCCTGCGTTGTTTGGTAATTTCTTCCGCACGCGCCTGGCGCCAGCGTGCAATTTCCGCATGATTGCCTGAAAGCAAGGCAGCAGGCACGTCGCGCCCCTGCCATTGTGCGGGCCGCGTGTAATGGGGGTATTCCAGCAGATCGCCGGAAAAACTTTCCTCGATGGCGCTATCGGCCGCACCCATTACTCCGGGCAACAGCCGCACCACCGCATCCAACACCACCATTGCCGCCAACTCGCCGCCCGACAGCACGTAATCGCCGATCGAGATTTCCCGCGCCTCGCGCGCGTCGATCACCCGCTGGTCCACCCCTTCGTACCGGCCGCACAGCAGCCGCACGCCAGGGCCATCGGCCAAAGCGCGCACCTCGGCTTGGGCCAATGGCCGTCCCCGGGGGGTGAGGTAATACAGCGGACGCCCGTCGTCCGAAGACGCGAGGGCGCGATCCACCACATCCGGCCGCAACACCATGCCCGCACCGCCGCCAAACGGCGTGTCATCGACGCTGCGATGACGATCCGTGGCGAAGTCGCGGATATCTTCCGCCGACAGGCTCCATTTGCCCAAGGCAAGCGCGCGGCCCGCCAAAGCAAGGCCCAAAGGCCCTGGAAACATATCGGGAAAGAGGGTGTGAACGGTGGCGTGGAACATTACGATGCTGCTCCAATTCTTGACTCGGCCACTGGTTCCACGATGATTTCGTCGGGCACCACCACCTGAATTTCCTTGCCGGCCAAATTCACCACCGGCACGGCGGCCTTGGTGAACGGGATCAGGATCGATCCCCCTTCGGCATCAAAGATTTCAAGGCTGGCGCCGGCGCCATAATCATGCACCTGCCGCACGGTTCCAATCAGCGCCCCATCCGCCCCGCGCGCCGTAAGCCCGACCAGATCGGCGAGGTAATATTCTTCCTCGCCGGGCTGCGGCAATTGCGCACGCGACACATAAAGCCGCAGGTTGGTGAGTTTGGCGGCAGCATCGCGATCGGCGAGCTTTGTTCCCGCCGCATCCAGAATTTCGGCCACGCCTTCCGCACGCCAGACCAAACGCCACACCCTGCCCTGGTCATCGACCAAGGGGGAATAGCGCGCCAGCGCCGAAGGATCGTCGGTGTAGCTGGTGACATGCACCAGGCCGCGAACGCCATGCGGCCGCCCCACCACGCCCATCAGGATGCGAGAATCAGACAATCACAAGCTCCTTTAGCCGGCCGCTGCCGCGGCGGCCTTGGCGCGTTCCTGGGCCTTTTTCTTCGGCAAGGATTGCTTGGGCTGTTCGACGAAAGCGGGCTTTGGCGCCAGGCCGGCATTGCCGAGAAAACGCGCCACGCGATCGGTGGCGAGCGCGCCCACCGACAGCCAGTG
>JAJZHU010000006.1 GCA_021798375.1 Pseudomonadota bacterium
CGATGCCCAATTGTCCGATGAATTGACGCAGATCGCGGCGGCGGGAGGCGCGCGGCGTTTGCGCGCGCTTGTCCGTGTGGCGCCCGGTATCGTGCGGGTGGATGGGCGGACGTTGGTCGATTTTTCTTCCAATGATTATTTGGGCTTGTCGTTCGCCTCCCAGGTCCGGGCGCGATCAGCCGAGTGGGCGTTGGAGTTTGGGGCGGGCAGTGGGGCTTCGCGGTTGGTGGGCGGGACGTTGGAGTTGCATCAGCGGGTTGAGGCGAAGTTGGCGGCGTTCAAGCGGCGCGAGGCGGGGTTGGTGTTTGCTTCGGGCTGGCAGGCCAATGTGGCGGTGTTGGCGGCGTTGCTTTCGCGCGACGATGTGGTGTTTGCGGATCGGTTGGTTCACGCAAGTTTGTTGCATGGGGTGAAGGCTTCGGGTGCGAAATTGGTGCGGTTCCGGCACAATGATTTGGGGCATTTGGGTGATTTGCTGGCGGCGTCGAAGGGGCGGCGGTTTATTGTGAGTGAATCGGTGTTTTCGATGGACGGCGATCGGGCGGATGTGGCGGGGCTGGCGGAACTCGCGCGGCAGCATGGCGCGTTTTTCTATCTCGACGAGGCGCACGCGACCGGGGTTCTGGGCGATCAGGGGCGTGGGCTTGCCGCGCCGGGCGTGGATTTGGTGATGGGGACGTTTTCCAAGGCGTTGGGGGGATTTGGCGCTTATGTGGCGGGCAGCCGGGTATTGATGGATTATTTGATCCATCGTTGTTCGGGGTTTGTGCATACCACTTCGGTGCCGCCTTCGATGTTGGGGGCGATGGATGCGGCGTTGGATTTGGTGCCGGGGATGCAGGCCGAGCGGGTGCATTTGGCCGGGCTGGCGGATTATTTGCGGGCGGGGTTGCGGGATTTGGGGATGGGATTTGGTGCGTCGAGCACGCAGATCGTGCCGGTGATGGTGGGCGATGCGGGTGCGGCCCTGCGTCTGGCGTCATTTCTGGAAGATCATGGAATGTTGGGTGTCGCGATCCGTCCCCCTACTGTCCCCGCCGGCACAAGCCGTATTCGCATCGCTCTGGGCGCAGCCCATTCCATGGCGCAACTGGATGGTCTATTGTCCGGCCTATCTTCATGGCTCCGATCCGCATGACTAAAAGATTTTTTTCTTTTTTTCCCAAAAAGGAAGATCCATTCCTGCCTTACTCTTTTGTGTGAGGTGAAATGAAAGACAAACGCGCCATAGCGATGGCCTTCGGTCGCGCTGCCGCAAGTTACGACGCCGTGGCCGAGGTGCAGACCCACGTGGCGCGTGGCCTCGCGCGCAAACTGGCGGCGCTGGGTTTGCGCCCGCGCGCGGTGTTGGATGTCGGCGCCGGAACCGGCGGTCTGGCGGTGGAACTGGCGCGGGCGTGGCCCGATGCGCTGCTCAGTTTGGTGGATTTGGCGCCGCCGATGTTGGATGTGGCGCGCGGGAAGCTGCCGGACGCGGAATTTCTGGTCGCCGACGCCGAGGATTTGCCGATGGCGCGCGAGAGTTTCGATGTGGTGGCGTCCAGCATGGCGTTGCAGTGGTGCGACGATCTGGCCGGGACGTTGCGCAAGCTGGCGGGGTTGTTGCGGCCGGGCGGGGTGCTCGCGGTGACGACATTGCTCGATGGCACATGGGGCAGTTGGCGGGCGGCGCAGATCGACGCGGGGTTGGTGCCGGCGATGCAAAAGCTGCCCGATGAGGCAGAGTTGCGGCGGGAACTGGCGTTTGTATCCAGGATCGAGGTCGAGACTCTGCTGCGTCCTTATGCGCGCGGGCGGCAATTCTTGCGCGACGTGGCGCGGTTGGGTGCGGGCGTGCGCGACGGTGCCGCTTTGGCGCCCGATGATTTGGCGCGGGCGGTGGTGCGGTTCGAGGCGATGGGTGCTGTGGCGGAATACCGGGTGGCGACCATCTGGTTGCAACGTCCGGCGCGCGCCGGGGTGTTTGTCAGCGGCACGGATACCGACGTGGGCAAAACGGTGATGTCGGCTGTCCTCACCCATGCCTTGGGCGCGGAATATTGGAAGCCGGTGCAGACCGGGCTCTCCGAGGATGCGGGCGACAGTGCGTTTTTGCGGCGGATGGGGCTGCGGGTGCATCCAAATGCACTGGAATTGCAGGCTTTTTTGTCGCCCTATGCGGCGGCGGTGCTGGAAAACAAGCGCGTGTCCCTGGCGGATTTCACCTTGCCCGAGACGGATTTGCCGTTGGTGGTGGAAGGCGCGGGGGGCATCGCCTGTCCGCTCGATGAAACCCACGACATGGGTGATCTGGCGCTGCATTTGGGGCTGCCGGTGGTGTTGGTGGCGCGGACGGCGTTGGGCACGATCAATCACACGTTGCTGGCGATCGAACATGCGCGGGCGCGCGGGGTGCAATTGCTGGGGGTGATTTTGGTGGGGCATGAAAATTCGAGCAACCGGGCCGAGATCGAACGGCGTGGCAATGTGCAAATTTTGCTGGAATGCCCGTATTTTGAACGGCTTGACCAAGAAAGCATCGTTTCGATGGCCAGGAGCGTCCATTTGAGGGAAAGGCTGGGGTGGCAATTTTAAGGCGCGCGTGGTTGGTTTGGTTTTTGCTAGACTAAGTTCCCGTTCGTGCCTTTCCTTCGTCGTCACGTCATTATTGGAATGCGTCGCCCCATGGCCCTGCATGTCGCGCTAACCCATCGCACCTCTTACAAATATGACCGTCCGATCGTGCTCGGGCCGCAGACCATCCGGTTGCGGCCGGCGCCCCATGCGCGCACGCCGATCGTGTCGTATGCGTTGAACATCGAGCCCAAAAATCACTTTATCAATTGGCAGCAGGATCCGCAGGGGAATTTCCTGGCGCGCATCGTGTTCCCCGATCGGGTGACGCATTTCGATGTGACGGTGGATCTGGTGGCCGACATGGCCATCATCAACCCGTTCGATTTCTTTTTGGAACCCGAGGCCGAGCAATGGCCGTTTGAATATGATCCGGTGCTGGAGCAGGAATTGGCACCGTTCCGCAAACTGCTGCCGCCAGGGCCGCGGTTGCAGGCATTTTTGGATGAATTACCGCGCGAGCCTCGCCATACGGTGACGATGCTGGTGGACGTAAACCAGCGTTTGCAGGCTCTTATCGCCTATATCGTGCGTATGGAGCCGGGCGTTTGGGATCCGGAAAAGACGCTGTCCGAGGCCAAGGGCAGTTGCCGCGACAGTGCCTGGACGTTGGTGCAGGTGTTGCGCCATCTGGGCTATGCCGCACGTTTCGTGTCGGGTTATCTGATTCAGCTCACCGCCGACGTAAAGCCTTTGGAGGGCCCGGCCGGGCCTGAAGCCGATTTTACCGATTTGCACGCCTGGGCAGAGGTGTATCTGCCGGGGGCGGGGTGGATCGGGCTGGATGCGACCTCGGGGTTGCTCACCGGCGAGGGACATATTCCGCTCGCGGCCAGCCCGGAGCCATCCTCGGCGGCGCCGATTTCGGGCGCGCTTGAGGAAGCCGAGACCGAGTTCGCGTTCGATATGCATGTGACGCGCATCCTGGAGACCCCGCGCACCACCAAGCCTTATGGCGAGGAAATGTGGCAGGCGATCCTGGCGCGCGGCGAAGCGGTGGACCGGGCGTTGGAGCGCGGCCAGGTGCGGCTGACCATGGGCGGCGAGCCGACCTTTGTTTCGGCCACCGACATGGACGGCGCCGAATGGAACACCGACGCCGACGGGCCGACCAAGCGCAGCTACGCCGGGCGCCTGTTGCGGCGGCTGACCAATCTGTGGGCGCCGGGGGCGGCGCTGCAATATGCCATGGGCAAGCATTACCCCGGCGAACAATTGCCGCGCTGGGCATTGCACGCGCATTGGCGCAAGGACGGCGAGCCGGTGTGGCGCGACCCGGCTTTGCTGGCCTCGGACGACGACAAAGACAATGCCACGGCGTTGGAGGCGGCGATTTTCGCCTCGGCGTTGGCCGAACGCCTGCGGATCGATCCGGCGCTGGTGATCCCCGCCTATGAGGACATTCATTATTATCTGTGGCGTGAACATCGTCTGCCAGCCAACGTGCTGGCCGAGGATTCCCACCTGCGCGACGAACTGGAGCGCAAGCGGCTGACCAAGCTGTTCGGTCAGGGGTTGGCCTCGGCGGTGGGTAGCGTGCTGCCGTTGCGCCGTGCGCTGCAAGACGGGGCGCGGGTATGGCAATCGGGTAAATGGTTCATGAAAGCGGGGGAATTGTTCCTGATTCCCGGCGATAGTCCGATCGGACTGCGGTTGCCGCTGGAAGGCCTGCCCTGGGCCCTTGACAAGAACATCGAGGGCGATTTCGAGCGCGATCCGTTTGCCGCCAAAGAACCATTGCCCAGCCGTCAGTCGTTTGAACGGGTAAGCCCCGCGCGGGATGGGCGGCGCATCCAGGCATTCCGTCCGGTGGCGCAGGATTTGCCGGTGGTGGGGCGCGAGGAGCCGGGTGTGGTGCGCACCGCATTGGCGGTGGAAGCGCGCGACGGCAAGATCCATGTGTTTTATCCACCCCTGTTCGCCGCCGAGGATTGGCTGGAATTGACCGCGGCGGTGGAAGACACGGCGGCGGATCTGGGCCGCAAGGTGGTGTTGGAAGGCTATTTGCCGCCGCACGACGAGCGGATTCAGCATTTTTCGGTCACGCCCGATCCCGGCGTGATCGAGGTGAATGTGCATCCGGCCACCAATTGGGCCGAGATGGCCGAACGCACCGAGCAGCTTTATCGCGAGGCTCGCCTGGTGGGGCTGGCCACGGAAAAATTCGCCCTCGATGGGCGGCATGTGGGCACCGGTGGTGGCAACCATGTGGTGATGGGGGCGGCCACGCCGGCCGACAGCCCCTTTCTGCGCCGTCCGGATTTGCTGAAATCGGTGGTGGGTTTCTGGCACAATCACCCCAGCCTGTCTTATTTGTTCAGCGGCCAATTCATCGGCCCGACCAGCCAGCATCCGCGCGTGGACGAGGCGCGGATGGACAGCCTGGCCGAGCTTGAGATCGCCTTCTCGAAGATCAGGCCGTTCGAGCAAACGCCGCCATGGATGACAGATCGTCTGTTCCGCAATCTGCTGGCGGACATGACCGGCAACACGCATCGCACCGAATTTTGCATCGACAAGCTTTATTCGCCGGATGGCGCCACCGGGCGTTTGGGGTTGGTGGAGTGCCGCGCGTTTGAGATGCCGCCGCACGAGCGCATGTCGCTGGCGCAGATGCTGTTGATGCGCTCGGCTGTGGCGGCGTTCTGGGAGCGTCCCTACGAGCGGCGCCTGGTGCATTGGGGCACGCGCATCCACGACGAATTCATGCTGCCGCATTATGTCGAGCAGGATTTCAACGATGCGTTGGAGGAATTGCGCACGCTGGGCTTTGGCCTCGATCTGGAATGGTTCAGGCCGCACATGGAGTTCCGCTTTCCGCGCATCGGCGATACCGATGTGCGCGGGGTGAATTTCGAATTGCGTCACGCGCTGGAACCCTGGCATGTTTTGGGCGAGGAACTGGCGACGGGCGGCACGGTGCGCTATGTCGATAGCTCGACCGAGCGGGTGCAGGCACGGGTTTCGGGTTGGGTGGAGGAGCGATTCGTGCTGGCGGCCAATGGTTATGCGGTGCCGCTCGCCAAGACCGACCGCGAGGGCGAGTATGTGGCCGGGGTTCGCTTCAAGGCATGGGCGCCGCCTTCGGCGTTGCATCCCACCATCGGCATTCAAACACCTCTCATCTTCGATATCTATGATCGTTGGACCGGTCGCAGCCTGGGCGGGCTTACCCACCATGTTGTGCATCCGGGCGGACGGAACTATGACACCTTCCCAGTGAATGCGGGCGAAGCCGAGGCACGTCGCAAGGCGCGCTTCTTCCCCTTCGGTCACACGCCGGGGCCGATGGCCGAACCTGTCGCCAATTCGACGCGCGAGCACCCGCGCATGCTCGATTTACGCCGGAGAGTCTGACCCCGCATGGCTGAAACCGATACGCTCGACGAGATGGTGGATGGCCAGGGCGGGTTGCGTCCGCATTGGCGCGGCCTGATGGGAGCGTTTTCGGATTTGGGCCGGGAGGCGATGGTGGAACGGCGGCAGCGCATGGAACGGGCGTTGGCCGACGGGTTTTTCGGTTCCAGCACCGGCTCGGAATTGTGGTTGTGCGATTCGCTGCCCTTGCCCCTGGCGGGATCCGAATTTGCCGAGTTGGAGGCGGGATTGGCGCAGCGGGCCAGTCTGCTGAATGTGGTTTTGCAGGATGTTTACGGGCCGCAGCGGTTATTGACCGATGGGTTGTTGCCGCCGGGGTTGGTGTTTGCCAACCCGCATTTTTTGCGCCCCAGTTGCCGGATCGAAAACCGCGCGCCAGACGTTTGGCAGCGGCGTCAGATGATGGATTTTTATGCCGCCGACCTGATGCGCGGCCAGGATGGGCGCTGGCGGGTGTTGGCCGACCGCGCCGACGAGGCGGGCGGGGTGGCGGTGGCGCTGGAAAACCGGCGTTTGATGTCGCGTCTGGTGCCCGAGTTGTTTCAGGCGGTGGACGCCGAGCAACTCCACCCGTTCTTTGATGCGTGGCAGGACATGTTGCAACGCGCGGCGCCGCTGGGGGTGGATAATCCGGGTGTGGCGCTGCTGACCGGCGGGCCGAACGATCCTTTGTGGTTCGAGCATGTGATCTTATCGCGCGAGCTTTCCTGCACCCTGGTGGAAAGCGGCGACCTTACGGTGCGCAATGGCGAGTTGTTTCTAAAGACGTTGCGCGGTTTGCAGCGGATCGATGTGTTGATCCGCCGGCAGAACGGCGGCGGCATCGATCCGCTCGAACTCTCGCCCAGGGCCGGCATGGCGGGTGGCGTGCCGGGGCTTTTGGACGCGCAGCGGGCGGGAACTGTGCGGATTGTGAATGATCCGGGCGCGGGATTCGCCGAAAGCCCGGGCCTGTCGGGGTTTTTGCCGGCCATCAGCGAGGCGCTGACCGGCGAGCGGCTGCGGCTGGGGGCCTTTACCACGCTGTGGTTGGGCAATCCGGCGGACCGCGCGCGCGTGCTCGCCACCTTGCCGGCCTGGCACATCCGCTCGGCTTATGATGGGCAGGTTTCGGGGATTTTGGGTGGGCCCGAGGCGCGGAAGAAATTATTGGCGCGGGTCGAAGCGGCGCCCTGGGAGTTTTGCGCCACGGCGATCCAGACACCCTCGACGGCGCCATCGGTGGGCAACGATGGGTTGGTGGCGCGGCCATTGGTGCTGCGCTTGTTCCTGATCTGGAACGGCACGCAATGGCAGGCGATGCCGGGTGGTTTGGCGCGGTTGTTGACCGAAGAGGATGTGCATTACGGGCGGTTGCCGCGTTCGGGGTTGGCCAAGGATGTGTGGGTGTTGGTCGAAGACCGCGCCAAGATATCCGGTCCGGCGGCGATTGCCGTGCCGCCGTTGTCGATCCGGCGCACCCGTGGCGAGTTGCCCAGCCGGGTGGCCGACGATTTCTTCTGGTTCGGCCGTTATCTGGAACGGCTCGAAGGCACGGCGCGGCTGTTGCGGGCGGTGATTTTGCGCCTGGCGCGGGTGACTCTCAGCCCGCGCGAGATGGCCGATTTGCAGGCGTTGGTGGATTGTCTGGCCCACAAGGGCGTGGTCGAGGTCGAACTGCGGCAGGTAATCAGCCTTAATCGTCTCACTGATACGTTGATCGAACTGGGGCACGAAGGCGGCTATATGGCCGGGCTGATTGCCGGGTTGAATGCGTTGAAAGAGGGTTTGCGCGACCGTCTGACCGAGGAAATCTTCAGCGTGGTGACCGAATCCCTGCGTGATTTGGGCGGGATGCTGCGGCATGGCCCCAAGGAGGCGGATGGCAACGGGCTGGAGCATCTGACGGCGGCGATGCACCGGGTGATCACGGTTTCGGCGACCATCGCCGGGTTGATCGCGGAAAACATGGTGCGTGGCGGCGGGCGCTTGTTTGTCGATCTGGGACGGCGGGTGGAGCGGGCGCAGACGATTGCCTCGGAAATCGGCCATGTATTGCGCCAACATGGCATGAAATTGCAGGCCGGGCGGGTGGAAGCAGGGCTCAGGCTGGCGATCGAGCTGTGCGACAGCGTGATCACCTATCGCAATCGTTATCTGACCGTGTTGCAGCCGGCGCCGGCGCTGGATCTGGTATTGGCCGATGACAGCAATCCGCGCGCCTTGGCCTATCAATTGGCGGCGGCGCGGGATTTGTTGATTGAAATTGCCGGTGGCGATATGGCCGATCCATTGGCCGCGGCGGCGGCGCTGCTGTTGCGGGAAACAGCGGAGGTGGTCGAGCGTGTGGCCCATGCGTTGGATCAGAACTATGAGGCGGTGCAGATCCCGGATCGTCTGCTCGCGATCGAAGACGGCGTGGCGGCGTTGTCGGACCGGGTGACGCGGCAATATTTTGCGCTGCTCTCCGAGGCGCAATCGATCGGCATCGACGAAGAGCAGGAAAGCTCGCCGCTGTTGGGCGTGGCCTGAGATGAAATACCGGGTCAGGCATATCACGCGCTATTCTTACAGCAAGGGGGTCGATCTGGCCTCGCACATGCTGCATCTGCGGCCCCGCGCGCTCGCGCATCAGACGGTGCGGGAAACCACGCTGCTGCCGTCGCCCGCGCCGTTGCGTATCCATGAAGGGGTGGATCATTTCGGCAACCGGGTGACCTGGATGTTTTTGGAATCCCATCACGACAGCTTTGCGGTAACCGCCGAATCCCTGGTGGATGTGGCGTTTCCCGCGGCCCCCGCGCCCGCGGACACGCCGGCGTGGGAACAGGTGGTGGCCGAGGCGGCGGCGGGCGGCGAAAATGCGGCGGCGGCGGAATTTTTATTCGCCAGCCCGATGTGCGCCAGCGATCCGGGGGCGCGCGATTACGTGCGGCAATCCTTTCCGGCGGGTAGGCCGGTGATGGCGGGCGTGCTCGAATTGCTCGATCGCATGGCGAAGGATTTCAGATTTCGCGCTGGCGTGACGACCCTGGCCACGCCGATCGCCAAGGTTTTGGCCAGCCGCGAGGGGGTGTGTCAGGATTTTTCGCATCTGATGATCAGCGGTCTGCGCGGCGTGGGGCTGCCGGCGCGTTATGTGTCGGGCTATATCCGCACCCGTCCGCCGCCGGGGCAGATGCGAAGGCGTGGGGCGGATCAATCGCACGCCTGGGTTTCGGTGTGGATGGGCAGTGCGTTGGGTTGGCTGGACGTGGATCCGACCAACCGCATCGTGGTGACGGATGAACATGTGGTGCTGGGCTGGGGCCGCGATTTCGGCGATGTGAGCCCGATGCGCGGGGTGATCCTGGGCGGTGGGACGCATGAATTGGAAGTGACGGTGGATTTGGAGCCGGTGGAATAAGTCACGCTTGAAAGTAAGGTCAATTTGCCTTACATTGACTTTTCGGAAACTGAGGTGACACATGACGACGCTCACGGTAACGGCCAAGGGGCAGGTGACGTTTCGCAAGGATGTGTTGCAACATCTTGGCGTGCATCCGGGCGATAAAATTCAGGTGGACAAGCTGCCGGATGGCAGGCTTGGGGTGCGGGCGGCGCGATCTGGCGGGCAAATCGCCGACGTGTTTAATTTTTTGAAACGCGATGATGCACCGTCCCTATCGATCGACGAGATCAACCAGGTTGCGGCGGATGGTTGGGCGGGTAAACCGTGAAGATTACCGCCGATACCAATGTGCTGGTGCGCGCGATTGTTGGTGACGATGCGCGGCAAAGCGGGATCGCGCAGGCGGTGCTGGCCGAGGCCGAGAGCGTGGTGATCACCTTGCCCACCCTGTGCGAGTTGGTTTGGGTGTTGGGGCGCGGCTATAAAATTGCCGCCGATGACGTGGCCGAGGCGGTGCGCCGTCTGATCGAAAGCGTGAATGTGGTGGTGAATCGGGCAGCGGCGGAAGCGGGATTGGCGCTGCTTGCGGCGGGCGGCGATTTTGCCGATGGGGTGATTGCGTTTGAAGGGCGCTGGTTGGGCGGCGAGGTATTTGTGTCGTTCGATCAGACGGCGATCAGGCTGTTGGAACAGCAAGGCGAGGCGGTGCGGGGATTGAAATAGGGGTAACCGTGCCAATTGATTCCCCTGCCTCCCCGCGCCCTTGTGCCCCCTTGCCCATATGCGTAGTGTGCGCCCCTTGCGTTTGTAGGGCTTGGAGCTGTTGATGAAGATCGCCGGTTGGGTTGGGTTGGCTTTGGTGCTGGGGTTGGCCGGCTGCGGCCAGGACAAAGACGATGTCCGGTTGGAGCAAATGTCCTGCCCAGCGGTGGCGGTGGCGCCCTATGCGCGGGATTTGGTGCAGTGGCAGGGCAATGGGCGCGATCTGACCGATCTGGATTATCGTTTGCGGGTATCGGATGTGCGGGGAAGCTGCACGCGCAAGCCCCAGGACGACAATCTTTATGTCAGCGCGACGGTGAGTTTGGACGCGACGCGCGGGCCCGCCATGACGGGTGACGGGGTCGATGCGACCTATTTCGTGGCCCTGTTGCGCAAGGGCGAGATCATCCAGAAAACCACCTTCGATGTGTCGGGCAAATTTCAGCCCAACGACGATCATCTGACGTTGGTGGATAAGCCGGTGGTGAGCAAACTGCCGCTGTCGGAGACTTTGGCCGGGTCGGATTACAGTTTGGTGGTGGGATTGCAGTTGTCGCAGGCGCAGTTGGATGACAATCGGACCGCATCGCGCCGTTGATCTGATTCGTTGAATTGGGCGGTTGAAGAATCGGTTCCGATGGTTCATACGGTGCCTGCCCGCTGACCCGCGCGGGAGAGAATGGGGCTTTGGCCCCGTCGCCGAAGGCGCAACCGGCCCCCGGAAACGCTCAGGCAAAAGGACCGCGTGGGCGATTTGGGTCTCTGGAAAGCCGGTTGAAAGACCGCACCGACGGAGTAAAGGCGTTCGCGCCTGAATCTCTCAGGTTCCGTGACAGAGGGGGGTCGTTCCTGCGCATATCGGATGCGTGGGCGGCCTTTATCGTTGCGGGGTTCCGTTTTGGAACAAGAATTACTGTCTGCACCATCGGATGCGCTGAAAACCACCCCGCTCGATGCGCTGCATCGTGAACAGGGTGCGCGGATGGTGCCGTTCGCCGGGTGGTCGATGCCGGTACAATACAAAGCCGGGATCATCGCCGAGCATCTGCATTGCCGGGCGCGGGCGGGGTTGTTCGATGTGTCGCACATGGGGCAGATATCCTTGCGGGGGCAGGGCGCCGACCGCGAGTTGGAGGCGCTGGTGCCCGCCGATATTGCCCGGCTTCCTCGAGGGCGGCAGCGTTACACGCAATTTTTAAATCAGGCGGGCGGGATCATCGATGATTTGATGGTCTCAAGGCTGGCCGGGCGGTTGTTCCTGGTGGTCAATGCCGCCAACGCCACCCGCGATCTCGATCATTTGCGGATTTTTCTGCCGCCGCAGATCGAGGTGATCGCCCATCCCGAACGCGCTTTGCTGGCGTTGCAAGGGCCGCGGGCCGGGTCGGTGCTGGCGCGGTTCGTGCCCGCCACCAGCGCCATGCGCTTCATGGACGTGATCGAGGACCGCATCATGGGCGAGGATGCGGTGATTTCGCGCAGCGGCTACACCGGCGAGGACGGGTTCGAGATCTCGCTCCCCGCAGGCATCGCCGAAAAATTCGCCCGGGCGTTGCTTGAATGCCCCGAGGTGGCGTTGGTGGGCTTGGGCGCGCGCGATACCCTGCGGCTGGAGGCCGGGCTGTGTCTGCACGGGCAGGATATCGGCCCCAAGATCAACCCGATCGCGGCCGGACTTGGCTGGTCGATCCCCAGGCGGCGGCGAATGATGGGGGATTTTACCGGCGCCGACGCGGTGCGGGCGGCGTTGCGCGATGGTGTGAGCCACAAGCGCGTGGGCATCAGGCCCGAAGGCCGGGCGGTGGCGCGGGCGCACACCGCGATCGTGGATCAGAACGGGGATGTGCTGGGCGAGGTTTGCTCGGGCGGGTTTTCGCCCACATTGAACGCGCCGATCGCCATGGGCTATGTCCGGTTTGATCGGGTGGGCGTGGGGAGCCAGATTTTCTTGCAGGTGCGGGGGCAGAATTTGCCCGCGCAGATCGTGGATTTGCCATTCGTGGCGCAGCAATACCGGAAGGAGGATTAATCCATGGGGCAGCTTTTGTTCACTCGTGATCACGAGTGGGTGCGTTTGGAAGGTGGCGTTGCCACCGTCGGCATCACGCACCACGCCGCCGAGGCGTTGGGCGATCTGGTGTTCGTGGAGTTGCCGGATTTGGGGCGCCCCGTGATGGCGGGCGAGACCGTGGCGGTGGTGGAAAGCGTGAAGGCGGCGAGCGATGTTTATGCGCCGCTGTCGGGCACGGTGATCGAGGTCAATCAGGCATTGGCCGATGATCCTGCGCTGGGCAATCGCGATCCCGGCGGCGAGGGATGGTTTTACAAGCTGGCCCTGGAGACGGACCCGGATTTGAGCGGACTGCTCGATATTCACGAATATCGCGCGCTGTTGGAGGAATAGGATGTTGCAAAGGCGCGATCCCTTGGCGGATTTTCGGGCGGCGAGCGGGCCGGATTTTGCCGATCGGCATGTTGGTTCGGACCATGCCGGCGCCGGCGCGATGTTGGCGGCGCTGGGGCTCGAGTCGCTGGAGGATCTGGTGGCCAAGGTGGTGCCGGCGGATATTCGCCTCAGTGCATTGCCCGCATTGCCCGAAGCGCTGGACGAGGCGGCGTTGCTGGCCGATTTGCGCGGTCTGGCGGCGCGCAACGAGGTGAAACGCTCGTTGATCGGCCAGGGTTATCATGGCACGCGGATGCCGCCGGTGATCATGCGCAATGTGTTGGAAAATCCGGCCTGGTACACCGCCTACACGCCCTATCAGGCCGAGATTTCGCAAGGACGGCTGGAGGCATTGCTGCTGTTCCAGACCTTGATCACCGAAATGACCGGGATGGCGATTGCCAATGCCTCGTTGCTCGACGAGGCGACGGCGGTGGCCGAGGCGATGTCGATGGCCTTCACGGCGGGCAAGGGCAAATCGCACAGATTGGCCGTGGCGGCTGATTTGCACCCGCAGACGTGGGATGTGTTGGCCACAAGGGCGGCGCCGCTGGGGATTGAACTGGTGCGGGTCGCGCCGGGCGACGTTCAGGCGATCGGACGCGCCGGAGCCTTTGCGATGGTGTTGCAATATCCGGGCTCGGCGGGCGAGGTGCGGGCGATCGAGCCCGAGATCGCGGCGATCCATCAGGCCGGCGGGTTGGCGATTGTGGCGGCCGATCTGTTGGCGTTGGCGCTGTTGCGCCCGCCCGGCGAGATGGGGGCCGATATCGTGGTCGGTTCGGCGCAGCGTTTTGGCGTGCCGATGGGATTTGGCGGCCCGCACGCGGCGTTTTTGGGCACCACCGATGCGTTGAAGCGGCTGATGCCGGGGCGTTTGGTGGGGGTGAGCCGCGATGCCGCCGGAGCGCCCGCGTTGCGTCTGGCGTTGCAAACCCGCGAGCAGCACATCCGGCGCGAGAAGGCGACGAGCAATATTTGCACGGCGCAGGTGTTGCTGGCGGTGTTGGCGGCGTTTTACGCGGTGTGGCACGGGCCTGCGGGCCTGGTAGGGATTGCGCGCCGCATCAACGAGGCGGCGCGGTTGGTTGCCGGTGCGGCGGTGCAGGCGGGATTCCGGCTGCGTCATGGCGGCTTTTTCGACACGGTAGCGGTTGAGACCGGGGTGCAGACGGATCGCATCATGGATGCGGCGTTGCGGGCGGGGTTCAATCTGCGCCGGTTGGATGACGCGGGTGTGGCGATTGCGCTCGACGAGATGGTGACGGAAGACGAGTTGCGGCGGCTGGCGGCGGTATTCGGCGGCGAAATATCCTTGCCGGTGGGTGGAATTCCCGCCGGGCTGGTGCGCCAAAGCGGCTTTTTGGCGCAGGCGCCGTTTCATGCCTATCGCACGGAACACGAGATGCTGCGCTATCTAAAGCGTCTGGCCGACAAGGATGTGGCGCTGGATCGCGGCATGATCCCGCTGGGTTCCTGCACCATGAAATTGAACGCCACCGTCGAGATGTTGCCGCTGAGTTGGCCGGAATTCGCCGATTTGCACCCGTTCGCGCCGGTGGCTCAAAGCGCCGGGACGCGGGAGATGATCGCGCGGTTGGAGGCCTATCTGTGTGCGCTCACCGGGCTTGCGGCGGCGAGTTTGCAGCCCAATGCCGGGGCGCAGGGCGAATTTGCCGGGCTGTTGGCGGTGCGGGCGTATCATGCGTCGAACGGCGAAGCGCGGGATGTGTGTTTGATCCCCACCAGCGCGCACGGCACAAATCCGGCCTCGGCGGCGATGGCCGGGCTCAAGGTGGTCGCGGTGGCGTGCGACAAGGCGGGCAATGTCGATCTGGCGGATCTGGATGCCAAGATCGCGGCCAATGCCGGGCGGGTGGCGTGCTTGATGATCACCTATCCCAGCACGCACGGGGTGTTTGAGGCCGCCATCCGCGAGATCAGCGCCAAGATACACGCGGCGGGCGCGCAGCTTTACATGGATGGCGCCAATTTCAACGCCCAGGCGGGGCTGACCAGTGTGGCGGCGATAGGTGCTGATTTGTGCCATTTGAATCTGCACAAAAGCTTCTGCGTGCCGCATGGCGGCGGCGGTCCCGGTGTGGGGCCGGTGGTGGTGGCGGCGCATCTGGCGCCTTATCTGCCCAAGGCGGTGGCGGCGGCGCCGTTTGGTTCGGCGCTGATTTTGCCGATTTCCTATGCCTATATTCGTTTGATGGGGGCCGAGGGCTTGGCGCGGGCGTCTGGCATGGCGATCCTGAATGCCAATTACATCGCGGCCCGGCTGCGGCAGCATTTTCCACTGCTGTATAGCAGTGAGGGCGGCATGGTCGCGCATGAATGTATCCTGGATTGCCGCGGTTTCGAGGCGCAGGCGGGGATCACGGTGGAAGACATCGCCAAAAGATTGCAGGATTTTGGCTTTCATGCGCCCACCATGTCTTGGCCAGTGCCGGGGACTTTGATGGTCGAGCCGACCGAAAGCGAATCGAAGGCGGAAATAGATCGTTTTTGCGACGCCATGATCGCCATCGCGGGGGAGATCGCGGCGGTGGCGCGGGGCGATCTGGATCGCGCCGACAATCCCTTGAAGCAGGCGCCGCACACGGCGGCCGAGGCCGCGCGCGACGAGTGGCTGCATCCGTATGGGCGGGAACAGGCGGCATACCCATTGCCGTTCGTGCGCGACGCCAAATATTGGCCGCCGGTACGCCGGGTGGATAATGTGTATGGAGATCGGAATTTGGTTTGTAGTTGCGGGTAGATTTCACCGCAACGCCGAACGGTAGGCGGCGGCGCCCCTGGCAGGGCGCCGCCGGAGCCATTTTGCGGTTAGGCGGCGACCGCTTGACGAGCCAACAGGCACTGCGACCAAATCTCGGTCAGCGCCATTACCAGATGGTTGATATCCTCGTCGCTGTGCATCGGCGACGGCGTGATGCGCAGACGTTCGGTGCCCAGGGGGACGGTGGGGTAGTTGATCGGCTGCACATAGATGCCGTGGTTGGCAAGCAACCAGTCGCTGATCATTTTGCATTTATGCGCGTTGCCGACCATCACCGGAATGATGTGGCTGGGGTTGTCGAGCATGGGAATGCCGATCGCCCGCAGCTTGTGACGCACGCGCGCGACGCGTTCCTGGTGACGGTCACGTTCGGCCTGGCTGGCTTTCAGATGACGCACGCTGGCCAATGCGCCGGCGGCAACGGCGGGCGGAAGCGAGGTGGTGAAAATAAAGCCCGAGGCAAAGCTGCGGATGAAATCGCACAGATCGGCGTCGGCGGCGATATAACCGCCCAGCACGCCGTAAGCTTTGGCCAACGTGCCCTCGATCACCGTGATCCGGTCCATCAGGCCTTCGCGTTCGGCAACGCCGCCGCCGCGCGGACCATACAGCCCCACCGCGTGGACTTCATCGAGGTAGGTCATCGCGCCGTATTTATCGGCCACGTCGCAGATTTCCTTGATCGGGGCGATGTCGCCATCCATCGAATAGACCGATTCGAACGCCACCAGCTTGGGGCGGGAAGGATCGATCGAGGCGAGTACGCGTTCCAGATCTTCGACGTCGCTGTGTTTGAAAATCTTGCACTCGGCCCGGCTGTGGCGGATGCCTTCGATCATTGAAGCGTGATTGAGGGCGTCGGAGACGACAACGCAGTTCGGCAACCGCGCCGCCAGCGTACCAAGCGCCGCCCAGTTCGAAACATAACCCGACGTAAACAGCAAAGCGGATTCTTTGTTGTGGAGATCGGCCAATTCGCGCTCCAGCAAGACGTGCTGGTGGTTGGTGCCGGCGATGTTGCGTGTGCCGCCGGCGCCGGCGCCGCAGCTATCGAGCGCTTCGTGCATGGCGCCGAGCACCGCCGGGTGCTGCCCCATGCCCAGATAATCGTTCGAGCACCAGACGGTTACCTTGTTCCGGTCGCCGTCATTGTGATGAGTCGCCGACGGGAATTTGCCGACATGCCGTTCCAGATCGGCGAACACTCGATAGCGGCCGTCTTGTCGCAGAGTGTTGAGCTGGTCAGCAAAAAAAGCCTTGTAATCCATTCTCTTATCTCCACACGCTCATCCAAGCGGATGATGCTAGTTTGCGTTGTTCGCAGGTCCGGCCAGTTTCGCCAGCGCGGATTGAACCAGTTGATAGTCATCGTCCCCTTTTGAGAGGGTTCCGAGTAGTTTCGTCCATTTCTGTCGCGCCTCGTCGGGACGCCCTTCGCGTGCAGCGACAACGCCGAGATACCACAGAACTTCAGGCGCGTCCGGCTGAACGGCGGCCACCTCGTGCAGCAATTCCACGGCACGCGGCGGCAGCGGATCTGCCGGTTGCAACCGCGAAATCAGCGCCTCGACGGCCCGCAATTTGATGGCGGGATCGTTTGGGGCCAACTTCATGGCATGGTCATAGGCGTCGATCGCTTTGTCAGTCTCGCCTTCCACCGCATAGGCCTGACCAAGGCGTAGCCAGCCATCCACATCGTCGGGTTTATCCTTTAGGCGGGCGGCAAGCTGATCGACCATCGTATGGATCAATTTATTGCGGTCAGCATCCGACATTTTTGACGCGTCGTCCATCTGGGCTGGTGTCGGACCTGATGTGTCCGAAGCAGATGGCGCAGCTGCGGATGCGTCCGGGGCAGGGGGCGGTGCCACAACGCCTTTTGGCAATGGCGGCGCCGGGAAATTGCCCGATTTGGCCGCGTCGGCGATGTTTTGGCTGATCTGCGGGCGCATGGGCGAATCGTCGGGTAGATCGGCGGCAAGCGACAGCCATTCGTCAACGGCTTTGTGGACATCGCCGGCCTGGCTATCGGCCAGCGCCAGATAAAAGCGCGCGACATTGTTGGACGGATCGGCCGCACGAGCAGATTGGAACGCATCACGCGCGGCGGGAGAGACGACGCCCTGGGCCGCCAATACCTGCATCTCGCCATAGCTGGCATAGATATCGGGATCTTTCTGCCCCAGATCGATCGCCCGTTGATAAGCGCCACCGGCCTTGTCGAAATCGCCCAATACCGACTCGGTGCGCGCCAACAGCGCCCAGCCTGGGCCGTCGTTCGGATTTTTCTCCAGTTGTTCTCTCAGCTTTTCCGCCGCCGCCTGCATATTGGTGTGCGGGGCGGGCTTGGTGCCGCCTTTGGCGGCATCGGGGCTCGCGCCATCCGGGCTGGCGGCGTTCGAGACGATGCCGCGGTCGCTGAATGGTTGATCGGGCAGGGATGGCGCCCCGCGCGCGAGATACATGCCGCCGGCGCCGACCAGCAAGATCGTGCCGATCACGCCGGCCATGCGCAGACTGTGCGGATCGCGTTTGCCGATGGTTGCCTCGTGGTCGGGGGTTACCGCCAGCACACGGCGCTGGATTTCCAATCGCGCCGCATCGGCCTCGGTTGGGGTCAGGGTGCCGCGGCCCACTTCGCGCTCCAACTCGTGCAGTTGGTCGTTGTAGACGGCAAGATCATATTGCGCCCGGTCCGGTGGCGTTTTGGTGCGCAACAGCAATGGCAGACAAACGCTCACGATCACGATCAGCAGTATCAGAAAGGTCATGCCCAAGGTGGGGAACATCAGTGATCGCTCTCCTTGAGCAGTGTTTCGAGCCGCTTTTGCTCGCTTGCGTTCAATGGTTTGGCCAACAGGGCCGCATCGGCATCGGGGGCGGCGTTGCTGCGGCGCAGCCACACCACCAATCCCGCAACGCCGCAAAGTGCAAGGCCGAAGGGGGCGAACCAAAGGATATAGGTGGCCGGCATGACGGGCGGCTTTAACAGCACGAAATCGCCATAGCGATTGACGATCGCCTGAACCGCCTGAGAGTCGGTGTCTCCGGCGAGCAGGCGCTGGCGCAGAAACACCCGCAGATCATGCGCGAGTCCGGCATTCGATTCGTCGATCGTCTCGTTTTGGCATACCAGGCAGCGCAAATTGACGCTGATCGCGCGGGCGCGGGCTTCGAGCGCCGGATTGGCGAGCCGTTCGTTGGGTTCCACCGCGCGGGCGGCGGGAACGGCGGCGCCGAGCACGGCAAGTGCCAGCAAAATGCGTGCGTGCAAGCCGAAACGGCGCCGTGCGTCTTGGAGAAAATGGGCCGCGCGCATCATGATTTCCCCAATGATTTCAGTAGCGGCAGCAACTCGTTTTTTACCTGCTCGGCGGTCAATGGGCCGACGAAGCGTTTGCGAATATGCCCGGCGCTGTCGATGACATAGGTTTCCGGCACGCCATACACGCCGAAATTCAGCCCGACGCTGCCATCGACATCTTGGCCGATGCGGCGGAACGGATTGCCGAATTCGGCCAGCAACCGCGAGGCGTCCTCGGGGTGATCCTTATAGTCGATGCCATAGAGCGGAATATGCTCGCGGTCGGCCAGCCGCATCAGCATTGGCTCTTCCTCGCGGCAGGGAACGCACCAGGAGGCGAAGAAATTGATCACCACCGGGCTGCCCTTCAGCCCGTCGCGGCTGATGCCGTCGCCATTCAAACCGGGCAGGATGAAGGCGGGAGCCTCTTTGTCGATCATCGCCGAGGGCAGTTCATGCGGGTCGTGGTTCGGCCGCAGGGCGTAAGCGAAATAGCCGGCCAGCACCAGAAACAACACCACCGGCAGCATGTATAAAGCACGCCGTGTCATGGCAATGTCTCGCGCGCGGCGGCGTTTGCTGGCAGCGGCGAAAGCAGTCCGGCCCGGCGCGCACGCGCACCCACGCCAATCCGCCAGCGGCGGTCGGTCAGGCTGACACAGCCGCCCAGGGCCATGATGACGGCGCCGATCCAGATCCAGGGGACCAGTGGCTTCCAATAGGCGCGCAAGGTCCAGTTATCGCCGTTGCCGTCGCCGTTGCCCAGCGCGACATAAAGATCGGCCAGAAAATTGGTGCGGATCGCGGTTTCGCTGGTGGTTTCTTGTTGCAGCGGGAAGAATCGCTGCGAGGGATACACCACGGCGACAGGCTTGCCGTCGCGGGTGATCTGCACCACCGCCTGTTGCGCGGTGAAATTGGCGCCTTGGACCTGTCTTACGTCGGCGACGTGCAGCGTGTAGCCGGCCAGTTGGACATCGCTGCCGATGTGCACGGTGGCCAGCGCCTCGACGGCGAAGGCGGAGGCGGCGAATCCGGCGATCGAGATCGCAAGTCCGAAATGCGCGATGCTCATACCATAGCTGGCGCGCGGCAGGCGCATGGCGCGGCGAAAGCTGTCGGCCAGGGGAACCCGGAACAGTTGCAGCCGCTCGGCCACTTCAACCAGC
This sequence comes from Pseudomonadota bacterium, assembly GCA_021798375.1. Classification (GTDB taxonomy): domain Bacteria; phylum Pseudomonadota; class Alphaproteobacteria; order Acetobacterales; family Acetobacteraceae; genus JAJZHU01. The sequence goes on from JAJZHU010000006.1 coordinate 19,828, forward strand.
ACCGCGGTGGCGGTCCAGGCGGCCAGCCCCAGCCCCAGCACGGCCAGGATCGGTCCGCCGTGCGTGACGTAAAATCCCACCAGAATCGCGAGCCCGGCGGCGATATAGGCGGCCCACAGGCGTTGCAAGGCGCCCAGGAGGTTGCCGCGTTTCCATGCCAGCATCGGCCCGATGCCCATGGCGATGATCAGCGGCACCATGATCGGCACGAAGGTGCGATTGAAAAACGGCACGCCAACCGATAATTTGGGGCCGCCGACGGCATCGAGAAACAGCGGATACAGGGTGCCGAGAAATACGGTGGTGCAGCCGCAGGTGAGCAGGAAATTGTTCAGCAACAGCGCGCTCTCACGCGAGATCGGCGCGAATATTCCGCCGCCCTTGAGCGACGGGGCGCGAAATGCAAACAGGGTGAGCGAGCCGCCGATGGCCACCAGCAGCAGCATCAGAATGAAGGCGCCGCGCCGCGGGTCGGTGGCGAAGGCGTGGACGGAGGTGAGTACGCCGGAACGGACCAGGAATGTGCCGATCAACGAGAGCGAAAAAGTGGCGATGGCCAGCAAAATAGTCCAGCTTTTCAACGTGTCGCGCTTTTCGACGACAATTGAGGAGTGAATCAGCGCGGTGCCCGCCAGCCAGGGCATCAACGATGCATTTTCCACCGGATCCCAGAACCACCAGCCGCCCCAGCCAAGCGTGTAATACGACCACCAGGAGCCCATGGCGATGCCAATCGTCAGCGCGCACCAGGAAGCAAGCGTCCATGGCCGCACCCAACGCGCCCATGCGGCATCGACCTTGCCTTCGATCAGGGCCGCCACGGCGAAGGCAAAGCCGACCGAAAAGCCGACATAGCCCAGGTATAAAAAGGGCGGGTGGAAGGCGAGGCCGGGATCTTGCAGCACCGGATTGAGGCCCTGGCCGTTGGGCAACGCCGGCCAGGTGCGCACGAATGGGTTGGAGGTGAACAGGATGAACAACAGAAAGCCGACGGCGATCATGCCCTGAACCGCCAGCACACGCGCGCGCAAACGGGGCGGAAGGTTGCCCGAAAACAAGGCCAGCGCCGCGCTGCACAGCCCGAGCATGAACACCCAGAGCAGCATCGAGCCCTCGTGGTTGCCCCATACGCCACTGATTTTATACAGCAACGGCTTGTCGGTGTGGCTGTTCTCGACGACATTGATGACCGAAAAATCCGAGGTGATATAGGCGTGCATCAAGGCTGCCATGGCGATTGCCACCAGGGCGAATTGCGTCAGCGCCGCGCTGCGGCCGACATTCATCCAGCCGATATAACCGCGCTGCGCACCGACCAACGGCACGCTGGACTGTATCAATGCGACGAACAATGCCAGGATTAACGCGAAATGGCCGAGTTCAGTGATCATAAACCGGAAACCTTAACTTGATCATTGTGCCGCGCGGTTAAAGCCGGGCGATGGGATGGCGTGCAACAAAGCGGGGCTGATGCCGAATAGTTTGTGCCGGAAGGTTAAGGAACCTGCCGCGGCGGATGTTCCTCTTTGGTAAGACCGCGTTTTACGGTGTTGGAACATCTCAACTTTCATCGTTGCTCGACTTTCATCGTTCCTGCCGGAACCATGATACGGCGTATCTACGTCACATGACCGGGCAAACGCAATATCGTAAATATCTGGCCGCATAACTCCGCGTTAAAAATCCACGCATCAATGATGTGGATCAACGCGCGGCAAACCGACCGGCATTATGCATTTTGCACTGCAGCAGTTTTGGGCGGCAGTTTGGCCGTCAGGGCTGCCAGGCTTGAGGAGTGATGCCTTCCTTGACTTTTTCTCTGGGACTTTTCGGGCGGGGTTTGCCCCCACGGATATGTCCCCAGGGTGGATGAGGAGATGCCGGTTTGTTTTCGTTCGTTCTATCGCGGGACCGCTGCTTACAAGAACAGCTATACGAACAATTGCTCGGACTCATCGCGTCGGCGCAGTTGGCTCCGGGAACCCGTTTACCATCGACCCGTTTTTTGGCGAAATACTTCGATATTTCGCGTACCACGGTTCTGATCACCTACGAGCGGTTGATCGCCGATGGCTATCTTGAGACATTTCCGGCCTGCGGCACGTTCGTCACCAAACGGCAGGTCTGCCCGGCCCCCTCCGCGGGTTCGGCGGGTTCCGTCTGTTCCAGCCGGCCCGAAGCAATCAGCCCCGAACCGGCATGTCTGGAACAGGCCGCGCCGGATTGCGATCCGGGAGGATTGGATCACATCACGGGCGAGAAGCTTGGATACCCCGATCCGTCATTGTTCCCCGTCAATCGCTGGCGTCGCTTGTTGCGCAGCGCCGTCGACCGGATCGATGCACAGCGGGAGCGTGGTCACAAGGCCGGCCGGCAAGCCTTGCGCGTTGCGGTTGCCGCATGGCTGGTAAGTTCGCGCGGACTGAGCGTTGCACCTGAACAGGTGCTGCTGCTGAACAGCCGGCAACAGGCGCTGCACATGGTGGCGCATCTGACGCTGCAAAGCGGTGCGCGCGCCGTTGTCGAAGATCCGTGCGATGCCAACGCCGCGGCGGCGCTTGCGGGCCAGGGCGCCGAGTTGGTGCGGATTCCAACCGACACGGAAGGGCTGTGTACCAGTCATCTGCCGGCCGGCGATTTTGCCCTG
>JAJZHU010000007.1 GCA_021798375.1 Pseudomonadota bacterium
CAAAATCGGTAGTAATATCAAGTTGGTAAAAATCAGCAACGCCACACCGATGCTCGCGGTAATCGCCAAATCCTGAATCGCCTGAATCTGAATCACCAACAGCACCGCAAAGCCAACGGCATCGGCCAGCAAGGCTGTAAAGCCCGCCATAAACAACCGGCGGAACGTGTAGCGCGCCGCCACCAAGCGGTGCGTGCCGCGCCCGATATCCTGGGTGATGCCGTTCATTTTTTGCGCACCATGGCTCATGCCAATGGCGAACACCAAAAACGGCACCAGAATTGAATAAGGGTCGAGATCAAGGCCCATCGTCGGCAGAATGCCCAACAACCAGACCACCGCGACAATCGAACACAACATCACCATCGCAGTGCTGCGCACGCAGCGCGTGAACCAATAGAGCAAAACCGAACAAATGCCGACCGCCACCACGAAGAACATCAGCACTTTGCGCATGCCGATGATGAGATCCCCCATCAACATCGCAAAACCGACGATATGAATGCCAATCTTTGCCGATTGATATTTGGCGCGCAGTTGATTCATCCGCAGCGCGAACGCGCGATAATCCAATTTCTGGCCCGTATCCGGGTTGGTTTCAATCAACGGCACCAAAACAATGCTGGATTTCAAATTTGACGCCACCAGCAAACCAATTTCACCCGATCGTTCAACATTGCGGCGCACCGCCTGGAGAGAACTGGGCGAGCCATCGTAACTTTCATCGATCACCGGACCGCCATCGAGGCCATCTTCTGTCACCCCAGTCCAACGGGTGGCAGGTGTCCACAATGACTTCATATAGGGGCGATCAACATTCGGCATCAAGAAAACCTCGTCATTGATCTTGCGAAGAACGTTGAGATAGTCCTTGTCGTAGATTGTGCCGTCTTTGTTCTCGACCGCGATGCGCACAACATTGCTAAGCGCCGACAGCTCTTCTTTATGAGCGAGATAATTGACAATAAAGGGCTGGTGCGTGGGAATCACTTTTTCATAGCTGGCGACCAATTTCAGCTTTGTGGCCTGGAAGCCAAGAAACAGCGTCAACGCCAAACAGACCAGCACAATGATCACACGATTGTTGAACAACAACCGTTCTGCCCATATACCTGACTTACGATCAAAATCCTTATAGTCCCGGATGACCGGATGTTCTTCGAGGGGGCTGCCGTGGCTCACTTCGATGTTTCCTGAGCGTTAGAGGGCAATTTGAATCGAATGTTGCCATGGCTGGTGCTTAGAACGAGCAGACCTGGCACAACTTCCACCACGCCAGACAGGCTTGCGGATTCGGGATGGGGTATCGACTGAAACGTCTTGCCGCCATCCGAACTGCGCCAAATACCGCCGGTTTCATCGACCAGAAGCAAAGACCCATCAGACAAGCGCGTGCCGCCTGTCAGAGTCGCCTTCGGCATGACGATGTGGTCCCAATTGATCCCGCCATCATCGGTCCGATAGACCGCCCCGCGCAGACCATAAACGACAACGGCCCCTTGCGGCGATGATACCACGCCGAAATAGGTCCCCTTGCCGGGATTGGCGACACGATGAAAGCTCATGGCTCCATCGGTTGATTTATAGACCCCGCCCAACTCGCCGGCTATGTAAAATCCATCAGGCGCCGCATTGATCGCATAAAGATTATATTCATCAGGATCATCTGTCTGATTCATAAAGGAATGCCAGCTTTTGCCGCCATCTGCAGTACGAAAGGCAAGACCATAAGCACCGATCACAAAACCGTGCTGGTCATCAAAGAAATAAACATCGAAAAGCGGCTTGTCGGGACCATCTTTGACCAAACGAACGGCATCTTGCAGTCTATGTTGCGCCTTCGGGTCAGTCGGATTTTTCGCAAGATCAGCCTCGGCCTCGGATTTTTCAATCGCGGCCGCCTGCCAGCCATCAAGTTGCTTCGTCCAGGTCTCGCCGCCATCGTGGGTCACCAATATAACGCCGCCGTTCCCTACCACCCAGCCATTTTCGGGTGAGGGGAAATACGCTTCTGTCAGGGTGACCCGCACCGGCGCAATAACTTGACGCCAGGATTTGCCTTGATCATCCGACAGTAAAATCGTGCCACGTTCACCAACCGAGATAAGGCGCGTCCCCGCCTTTACCACACGCAAAGCCATCAAATGTTCGCTTAGCGGTGACAACATCGACGGATTAAGAAGAGGATCGTCGGAATGCTCCGCCCAAGCCGGCGTACCCCCGGTAATCAACATCAGGACGACGCCCGCTCCACAGCATAATTTGGCGAAAAACGTCACGCCACTCTCCATTCAACATAAAACAGAAGGCAAGAATCCTTCCACGCAAAAGGAAGCGGTACAAAATTGCACCGCTTCCCGCGGGGAAGAAATTAGTTAACGCCTTCCGACGCCAATGCATCGCTCGAGAAGAAGGATTCAGGACGACGCGGCATATCTTTATACCAACCACCGTTCATGAACTCGACGCAGCTGTAAGTATCTGCCTGGAGGTTATAAATTATGGTGGAATCCCAGAAAGTATAGCCTTTATAAGAGACATCGAGCGGCATCATATGCGATGTACGCCACAACTTACCACTGGCGTCGTAACCTTCCGACATCGCAATTGCATAGCTATCTTCATCAAAATAGAACACGCGCCGTGGCTGCACATGACGTTCGCCAGACTTAAGCGTCGCTTCCACCACCCACACGCGATGCAATTCCCAACGCACTTTATCCATATTGAGGTGATGCGCAATCATCGCGTCTTTTACCGGCACCTGGAAAAATCCGTTCTCGTTGTAGGGAATATACATTTCCTTCTTGCCGATGAGCTTCCAATCATAACGATTCGGCGCGCCCCAGAAGCCGAAAACCTCATCAAAGTAGTTGGCGCCCGAAGATTCAAAATCGGGCGTGTCGTAACCCACCGTCGGCGCACGGCGCACACGGCGTTGGCCCACCAGATATTGCCACGCCTGGCGGGGCGTATCCGGACTGATGCTATCGTGAATCAGCAGCTCCTCGCCGGCCTTGAAAGCGGGGCCGGTATCAAACAAACGACCATAATAATAGTCGCCGTTCCAAGTGGCGGCAGAGCCTTCCTGATAATAATAAGGATGCTGCCGATTATCGATCGCCGCCACGGTCATGGTTATCGAACCATCCGAATTACCGGTCCAATTGTCCATTGAATATTGATTCGAAACCGCAGTCAAACGCAGCGTATGATCCCAATAAAGTTCCAAACCATTGGTTGGAATCGGGAACGGCGTGCCGCCATAAACGCCCGACACCGACTGACCATTGTCAATAAGCTGGCCATTGGCCGCGTTTTTCAGATCATTGTCGTAAACCCACTGCGGTGCCGCGAAGGTGCGATGCGTGGGATAGACCGTGAGGTGATAATCAGGATATTTGGCAATCAACGCCTGCTCGCCTGGGCTGACCTTATCGGCATATTGGGCGATATTTTTCTGATCGATGATCAAAATCGGCTTTTCATTGGGAAACTGGTCGGACGGCAACCCTTGCCCATCGGGGGTTTTTACCAATTCAGTCGTCAGCCCCCCCGTCCAGGCCGGAATCGTCCCTTCTTTGTTGCCGGCCCGAATGGCGCCAAATGGCGTCAGCTCATTGCTCAGCTTGGCCAGTTCGTCCGGGGTCACGCCGGCTTTCGCCGCCCCCACCGAAAGCAGCACCACCGATGCCACCGCACTGCGAATCCATACGTTAGTCATATAAAATCTCCCACCTATTTGCTTATTATTTTAGAAAGCGCGTGTTAATGAGAACGACAAGAAGTCGCGATCATACAAATCCTGGCCATAGGAAGAATAACGCGCCGCGCCTCCTGCGGTAAACTGAGCCTTCGGCCCCAAATAGGAGGTGTAGTTCAAAGCCGCGTGCCACACTTCGTTATAGACCGCCGTCACACCAAGGCTCAAATCAGCCGTTCCACCCGGATCAAAGTTCCCGATATTGGGACCAATCGCCGAACGACCAAACAGACCAAGACCAAGCCCGATCGGGGTGGTGACATCAACATTTGGTATAACCTGGAAGAAAGACGGCTCGAACGTTCCACGGAACGCCGCCGCGGCGTTCGTGCTGGTGGGATTGAGCGACAACCGATCCATCACCATACCGCCCGGGCTGGCCACCTGAGCCATGGAATTTTTGTTGATAATATTCAACAGATCGTTGAAGCCAATTTCACCAATGACGGCAGCACCACCCCAAATCTGATTCCCGGGCATCAAACCGATCGCAGAAACGTTGGCGTGGAATGTATCGCCGCGAAGATATTGGGTATTGTTGGTGTTATTGCTTGCGCCATTGGCAAACACCGCTCCGCCATTGCCACCGGCCGAATCCGAAGTATTCAACGATTGATTGTGACGGACCGATACTTCGCCTGAAACATTGGTCTCGCCGACCGCGGTCGCAAAGCTGGCGCCAACGGTTTGCACCGATTGGTTATAGACCCAATCGTAGGAACCGACGTTTACGCCATTAGCACCATCGGCAAATGTCTGCAGAACAGGGGGACCGTTGCGAAGGTTGAAATAGACAGCCGCGGGATCTTTTTCATGGTAATTGGCGCCATAAAAACCAAGTTCCCAGTTGTCCGACACATGCACGCGCACTTCGGCGCCAAACTGCCCCTGATTGCTCGGCATCTGGTCATGTCCGTGATACAGGAATGCCCCCGAATAATTGGTGCTTGGCAGACTGCCCGGCACCCACACGGATTCGTTGCCGGGACCAACGATATTCGCCGTGCTAAAATAGCTGCCAACACCCGGCAGGTAATCAGGCCGATATTCAAACTGATAATAAGCACCAATCAAGACGCCATGACCGGCCTCATAAGATAGCGCGACCTGACCGACCGGCATCATGATTTCTTTAAAGGTCGAGTTGGGAACCGATTCGGCCTTGATCACATCAACCGGGCCTTGCGCTTCGGCAATGCCGTTCGCACCCATAAACAGGGTTTCGCCATAAAGCTGCGCGAACCGGCCAACGCGCACATCCAGCGACTGACCGCCTGGCAAACTGAATTTATGGAACGCCAAAGCATCCATCAGCATGATGTCTTCGCCGTTGGTATTCTGGGTGCCAATGGGAAATTCGTTGGCGCCCCGGGTGATATTGTTGGTTGCGATGATAGAATTATTGGCTGTCTTATTGAAATAAGCCGCGTCATACCAGGCTGCCGCCGATACCCGGACGCCCGTGTTGTCCTGATAAACCGCGTCGAATTCAGACAAAAGATCAAAGCGATTGGAAATCAAGTTGCCGGCTTTGAAATTCAAATCGCCCTGAGACAGGTTACTGTTCCCCGGCTGAGCAATTTGCGCAACTGTGCTGTTCGGGTTCAACAGGCGAACGGCATCGGAATATTTAAACGTATTGTTCCAGCTAACCGCCCAATCGCCATTCCCGACGTCGATATTGGCTGCCTGAGCATGGCTTGCCGCTACCAGCACACCAACGGCGACGCCAGAGCACAAAAGTGCCTTGTGCGCACGAGATAGTCCTATTTTCTTCATCGTTTTCTCCCATATTTTGAAGGCGATTGAATGCCGAAGTCACTCAACGCCGCTCATTAACATTACAATTTTTAAATAATCACGATTCCCAACATTGGCAACAGTCATTCTAACGGGCAAATCTCTTTTTGTTCAGAGAATGGCGATTATGCAACACATAACTCGACCGGGTATCTGGACTATTCAGCCGCTTATCTGGACTATCCGGCCACAGATCTGGATGGCTTCACAATCACGCTATCTCTTTACAGCCCCAATCGCGCCGACAAATTGCATCAACGCGCTGATATAAAACGATTTTTTTATCGTCGCAATTTGCGATTATTCAGGCAGATCTAAAGTATTAGGCATTATATCCTGCATCACTTCGGATCCGGCGCTATATTTCCTGGAAACTACGCGGATTTAATCATCCCACGGCCAGCACAAACCTTCATGGTTCGCTAATCATTACAAAATCTTTCCCTCATACAGTGAGTTTATATGTGTTGCGTGAAAGTGGTCATTCGGGCGCATGCGGCACCAGTCCGGTTTGCTTAACAAATATTATCGGTCCGCCAGCGGTCGTCGGCATGTTCACCGATCGCTTACTGCCGTCTCGTTTCACGAACAGATCAACCTGCGGCAATTCCTCATCCAGCAGATCATCCAATCACACACTCGATCGTAATCACTTCTCAAATCGGGCGGTCGGCGGCCCCTCAGAGGCCGCCCCCTTCAATCGCCAGAAACTCACCAAACACGGCAAGTTTCACAATCAACATTTATGCTAGAATGAAATCGAACCCGTCTCTACGTGATGCCAGCGACAAAACAGATTAACCGCCAGCATCCTCGTCCAATCAAAGATAAATGCCGGATTTCCCCGGCGCCAATATTCCATTCGGATCAAGCGCATGCTTGATGCTCCGCTCGATATCCTGCTTTGTCGATCCATAAAGCGCGGCTGTCTTATCCATAAATGCGGTATTCACACGATAAACTGCATAGCCGCGTTTCGCGAATTCACTCAGCAACTTATCGAAACAGGCATATGCCGCGGCTGTCTCTACGGGATCTTCACGATCGAATAACACATCGACGATATGATGCAGATCGCGCATCCCGACGATGAATTCGGCCACATAATCCAACCCGTGCTCATTCAGAATGCTTTTCGCCAACTCCATTTGCTTGAGCGTTTCCGCGCCACGCGCTTGCGCCACCGGCGCAAACCACATCGAACCGCCACCCCCACGCCAGCGATATAATCCGAATTCTTGCAGTGTCATATCGCCACGCATCAAAGCAGCGCGATATTTAAACGGCTGCGTGTCGCCGGCCTCCTCCTCGGTAATAATGAGCCCCTTGCCGGACGCCTTCACAACATTAGTAATAATATCCCAATTGACGGCAATTTGCTCCTTGGTGCCGTAAAGCGCCGCATATACGTTCCACGCGCCTAACTTTTCGGCCTTGATCATGTCGCGCAGCACAGAATCAGGCGTGGCGCCTTTACCGGTGTAATATTTTGTGCGCGGGAACAATGCGGCCGCTTCCCATATCGCACTTGCAAACACCATCGCATTGGGAATGATATTGGCCATCCGCAACGGACGCAATGTTTCCACAATATCGTGAATATCGGTCTCGTTTTCATATCGAATACAAAACGGCTTATAGGCCGGCGGCGCCGGCATCAGCCAAGTACCCAATTTTGTCACAACACCATAATTGGACTGCGTAAACAAGCCGTCGAGATAAGGGCCATAACCCCATTTGAAAACCTGCCAGGCGGTCGTATTCTCGATCGCGCCCATGCCGGTGCGCAAAATCTCGCCGTTGGCCATTACCACTTCCATGCCACACTGCATCATGAAATGCTCGCCGTACGGCGTATAACCCACCCCGCGATCCAACGTATTGCCCACTGGCCCCGCTATCGCCGACGGTGCCGGACACGACAGCCAAAGCGGGATTTTATTGTCTTTCAGATAATCTGTAAGTTGCTGATAAGTAACGCCTGGCTCCAGCAACGCGGTCCCCATCACCGGATCAACATTGATGATCCGATTCATGCGGTGCAAATCCAATATCACCTGGCCGCGCGACGCCGGAGCAGCGGAACCATAACCAAAATTCCGCCCGGTCGAAATGGTCCAGATAGGCACGCGGTATTTATTGCAAACTTTCAGGATTTTTTGAACTTCGGCAACTTCGGTCGCAATCAATGCCGCTGACGGATCATGTTTCTCCGTTGGTTCAGCGATCATGATTTTTGTATATGGCTTCAGCAAGTCCTCACTGATCAAGACGCGGTCCGCCCCGAGAATCGCCGTAAATTCAGCGATGGCAAGATCAAAGTTCGCCTCGGAAATGCCCGGCGGCAAGGCAAGATATTTGTTGGTCATCATAATACTGGAATCCTTCGCGCGAACATCAGTGTGCGGGTTGCGCAGGAACGGGTTTGGGGGCAGGCGCAGGCATGCTGTCGATCAATTTGGCAACGGCCCTGAGTGATTTGTCGTCGATTTCAGACCGCCGAAATGCCGGCATCGCATTCAAACCGCTGCGCGCTGTGGCGATAATGGTCTCCTCAGGCAAACCCAATCCACGCAACATCGGCCCGACTCCGGTTTCATGGCAGCGGCCACAAACCTTGGCATAAACTTCCTTGCCACTTTGCCAGTTCCCGTATTCGTCGGCGCGCGCCGACCCAACGGACAACGCCGCCCCCACCAGCAACATCGCCGCCAGCGCCGCAAACGAGGAATGTCGCCGCGAACGCACCCTGGTCGCAACCCCCTGTGGAAACAGCACCTTGATCGTGCCGTCAGACGCTTCCGCGATGGTTTCCGCCCGTGCCTGGTGACATATCACGTCGAACAGGACGCGGTCCGCACCATCAAGAGAGGCCTCAACCATCCCGCCACTGCGCTCCGCCAGGGCCGAACGAACGGCATTCATTCTCTCAAGATAGGAACCACGCAACACCAACGCCGCCCGGATTCCCGGACGCGGCGACAGTTCAGCCGATCGGATGGTCAACACTTGTTGCCCAACCTTTCGCGCGACGGCTGTTAAAGAAACCCCTACGCTCGCCAGACTGCTTGCAGCCAGCAAGAATCGCCGTGGTATTGGACGCATGCGCCTTCCTCCTTGTTAGTTCTGTGGATATTCGCTCATGTTTTGAAGCGCGGCGCGTATTTCAGCGCGTCGATTTGCGGATTTCCGTGCAGGCGACATGCTGCAGTGCAACATCACTCAAGCCAAGACGTTTGCTGATGCTCCTTGCCATTACAACGATTGCGCACCGAAATACAAGATAAGATCAAGATGGTGCTCTATGTCTGTGGCGCCAACGAGTATCTTGGAGCATGTTGCTCGATGGCGCCAGTCGGCTATAAAATACTTGTCAATGAGTTATTATGTGGTATTTTTGCAACTGCATTGCACCACGGTAAGAAACGGTATTACTCACAGGTTAGAAAATCGAGACATGAGCTAAATGCACAGCGAACCTCGGAAGCATTGGAGCACAGGAGACAGGCCGGGACAACCGGCGGTTGCTTATTGGTCTGATGCCGTGTGTGAAGCGATGTTGGAAATGGAGATCAACAGCCGGGAGATCGACGTTTTCTCCGCCAGCCTGGTACAAAACCACCTTGGGCCGCTCGATCTGAATTTCGTCAGAGCGAATCAGCACAATGTTCGCCGAACCCGGTCGATGATCGCCCGCAGCGGCGCCGCTTACACCTATCTGATCCACATCCGCGCCGGACAGTTTCAGTTGGAACAACGCGACCGGGTCAGCGTGACCAATGCCGGTGATTCGGTGTTGTTCGACACCCATACGCCGTATCATTTTTCCAGCACGCACAGAACCGATCTACTCGCCGTGGTCTTTCCCACCGCCTGGCTCAGTCGTTGGCTGGTATCCCCTGAAGATCATGTCGCTCAAAATCTACCCGGCGACCACGGTTGGGGGAAAGTGCTCTCAGCCATGCTTTCGGCTGTAACACCCGACGATCTGCTGCAATTTCCCGTCTCGGAGACGACGGTTGCCGAGCAAATCGCCACCTCGCTTGCCATCACGATCGGGCACCAACAATCAGCTACCGACGCCAGCACTTTATCGCGCTATCGTCAACAACAACTGTCCCGGCTGCGCGCCTCGCTACGCGAGCGACTGCACGAAGCGGATCTCGATCCCGCCGCTCTGGCGGCCGAACACGGTCTGTCCCGGCGCGCCATTCATGCCGTTTTTGCCGAGGCCGGATCAAGCTTCGGGCGCGAGATCACGGCATTACGGATGGATACGGCCAAGCGACTGCTCGACGACCCACGCTTCGATCAGGTGGACATCGCCGAAATAGCCTGGCGCTGCGGTTATACCGACCCCAGCTACTTCGCCCGTTGTTATCGGCAGATATTCGGCACCGCCCCCATGGCGTGGCGGCGAAGCCGGGGAAAATCACAAAACTGAGCCTGCCCTAAACTGAACTGCCTGCCCTTTTTTCTGCGTATTGTCCGACTTACGCATGAATAATGGGGTGGAGCGGGTGAAGGGAATCGAACCCTCGTGTGCAGCTTGGGAAGCTGCCGTTCTACCATTGAACTACACCCGCATAACCCAGTCGGCGCTCTTATAGAAAGCTACATCGAACCGCGCAAGGAAACATGCGCAAAAAAATCATCCCCGCAGATTGCCCCCTTTCTCTTCCCTTCCTTTTCTGGCGGTCTTAGCTATCATCCGTCCCGCAAAACATGCAGCATCTTCCCCCAACGAGGCACCGAATGGCTTACCGACCCGCCACACAACTGGTCCATGGCGGCCAGTTCCGCACTGAATTTGGCGAAACTACCGAGCCTTTGTTCCTGACATCGGGCTTTGTCTATGACAATGCCGAACAGGCCGAAGCGACTTTCAAGGGCGAGATCGCCCATTATCAATATTCCCGCTTCGGCAACCCCACCGTCACCATGTTGGAAACGCGCCTGGCGTTGCTGGAAGGCGCCGAGGCCTGCCGCACCACCGCGACGGGGATGGCCGCGCTGCACGCTTCTCTGCTGTGTCATCTGAAAACCGGCGATCGGGTGGTGGCATCACGCGCCTTGTTCGGTTCGTGCCATTGGGTCGTATCGAACCTGCTGCCGCGCTACGGCATTCAATATGAATTCGTCGATGGCGGCGATCTGGCACAGTGGAAGGCCGCTTTGGCCAGGCCAACCGCAATGGTGTTACTGGAAACGCCCTCGAATCCGATGTTGGATATCTTGGATCTGCCGGCAATCAGTGAATTATCCCACCAGGCAGGCGCTTTGGTCGTGGTGGACAATGTTTTTGCTACTCCTCTTTTGCAAAAGCCACTGCAACTTGGCGCGGATATCGTGATCTATTCCTGCACCAAACACATCGACGGCCAAGGTCGCGTGTTGGGGGGCGCCGTGCTTGGCACCAAGAAATATATCGAAGACACTTTGGTCCCATTTATCCGCAACACGGGTCCAGCGATCTCCCCGTTCAATGCTTGGATGTTATTAAAAGGATTGGAGACTTTGGCGCTGCGAGTAAACGCCGCCACCCTAAGTGCCGAATCTGTGGCCAATTTCCTGGCGGGCAAGCCAGGGATGAAGCGCGTGCTGTATCCCACCCGCCAGGATCACCCGCAGCATGAGTTGGCGATGAAACAAATGAGCGGCGGCAGCACGATGGTCGCGATCGAGGTTGAGGGCGGCAAAGACGCGGCATTCCGCTTTATGAACGCATTCAAACTGATCGCCATTTCCAACAATCTGGGCGATAGCAAAAGCCTCGCCACACACCCGGCCACCACCACCCACTCCAAATTGAGCGCCGAAGACCGCGCCCAACTTGGCATCACCGATGGGGCGATACGGCTTTCGATTGGGCTCGAGGATGTGGAGGATCTGAAAGACGATCTCTCCGCCGCGCTGGCCGCCATCTAAATCTATCATGGAGGGCAAGGCAGGATGGCCTTGCCTTCTTGGCGTCTCCGCGCAATAACCACCCTGGGAGATCGGCGGCGGACGAGTGCCTCGCCAACCCGGTCAGGTCCGGAAGGAAGCAGCCGCAACGAGTTTCCACTCGGGTCGATGGCCGGTCTCCCACCCTTCCCGCTATTTTGGCTCCCGGTGTGGGGCTTCCACCATTTGGCCGCAAGGCAGCATGCATGACCGGCCTGTTTGGCGATGACGAACCTGACTTGCCGCCGCCCAACCTCAATGATCCGGGGGGCGCCAATTTCACTGGTCCCAACCTGTTTGGTGAAGAAGCGGTGCCGGCGACGGCGCAGGCTGTGGCTTACCGGGTGTTGGCCCGGAAATACCGGCCGAAGGATTTCGCGGATCTAATCGGACAAGATGCGTTGGTGCGCACGCTGCGCAATAGCTTTGCCCAAGGCCGGGTGGCCCACGCTTTCATGCTGACGGGCGTGCGCGGGGTGGGGAAGACCACGACCGCACGGATTTTGGCCCGCGCGCTGAACTGCATCGGGGTCGATGGCAACGGCGGACCGGTGGCGGATCCATGCGGCGTGTGTGCCAATTGCGTGGCGATCTTGGCCGACCGGCACCCGGATGTGATCGAAGTGGACGCGGCTTCAAATACCGGGGTCGATTATGTCCGCGAGATCATCGAAGCGACTCGCTTCAAGCCGATGCAGGCGCGCACCAAATTATTTATCATTGACGAAGTGCATATGCTCTCAAAGCCGGCCTTCAACGCCCTGTTGAAGACGTTGGAAGAGCCGCCCGCCCATATCAAATTCGTGTTCGCCACCACCGAGATCCGCAAAGTGCCGGTAACGGTGCTATCGCGCTGCCAACGCTTTGATCTAAAACGTGTTTCGATGAGCGAACTCGCCGCGCATTTCGCTCGCATCGCCGCCAAGGAAGATGTAGCGATCAGCGAGGGCGCGCTGGAGATGATTGCACGTGCCGCCGACGGTTCGGTACGCGATGGGCTTTCGCTACTCGATCAGGCCATCGCCCGCAGGACCGAGGGTGACATCGGCGCCGATTTGGTGGCGGAAATGCTCGGGCTCGCCGATCGCGGGCTGGTATTTGATCTGCTCGATGCCGTCATGGCCGGCAAGCCCGCGGATACGCTGGAAATCACCGACCGTGCTCATGCCGCAGGGGCGGATCTGGGTTTGCTGTTGGGCGACATGCTGGATTTGATCCACACACTGACGCGCATCAAAGCCGTGCCGGCACTAAAGCGTGCGCAAGAACTGCCTGAAGCCGAGCGGGTGCGCGGCGGGGAATTGGCCGACAAGATTTCGGTCCCGATGTTGGCACGCGCCTGGCAGATGTTGCTCAAGGGTTTGGGCGAAGTGGAAGCCGCCCCGGATCGCCGTGCGGCGGCTGAAATGGTGCTGATCCGCCTATGCCATGTGGCCGACTTGCCGCCGCCAGGAGATTTGGTAAAGCAACTCCTGAGTCAGGGAGTTCAGGTTGCCGGATCATCGGCGCCTGGCAACAGCGGGGGTGGCGCCAGAGCCATGGCTGGTGGCGGCGCATTGTCGCAAGCCGCACCGGCAGTCAGCCCCGGTTTGAACAATGCGCCGCATTTCAACAATTTCCGCGAATTGGCTGCCTTGGTGGCCGAATCGCGTGAAGCGATGTTGCATGCTCATTTGGTGCATTCGGTGCATTTGGTGCGTTTCGCACCGCCTGTCATTGAACTGCGCGTGGAAGCCGATACGCCGCGCGATTTCGTGCCGAAATTGGCCGCATTATTGCTGAATTTAACCCAAACCCGCTGGACGATCGCGCTTTCAACCCAACCCGGAGAGCCCACCTTGGCTCAACAAGGGAACGTCGCGGATCATGCTCGACGCGAGGAGGCCGGGTCCCATCCATTGGTGCGGGCAATCCTGGAAGCATTCCCGGGCGCCAAGATCCAAGCGGTGATCGACGACAGAATCGATGCTTACGGCATTTCCACTCCCCCCAATTTGGGCGAAGCTGACATGCCCGAATTTGCTCCGCCTGATGCGGAGTTTGCTTCCCCTATCGAGGATTGACCATGAAAAATCTATCCGGCTTGATGAAACAAGCGAGCCAAATGCAAGCCAAAATGCAGACCATGCAAGCCAAGCTGGAAACATCGGAAACCGATGGTGTGGCCGGCGCCGGGCTGGTGAGCGTCACACTTTCCGGCAAGGGGGATTTGAAAAGGATCAAAATCGATCCCAAACTGATGGATCCCTCCGAAACCGAGATGTTGGAGGATCTGATTTTGGCCGCCCACCAGGACGCGAAACGCAAAGTCGAGGCCGTGGCCGAGGCGGAGATGAAAGCAATTACGGGTGGGCTGAATATTCCGGGCCTTTCCTTCTAAGAGAAGCCAGACATGGGCGGGCCAGAGATCGAGCGCTTGATTCAATTGCTGGCCCGCCTGCCTGGGCTGGGGCCGCGCAGTGCGCAGCGAATCGCGCTGAAATTACTGACCCAGCCCGAAATGCGCATGTTGCCTCTGGCCGCTGCTTTGACCCACGCGGCGCAGGCCATCAAGCCGTGCCGGATTTGCGGCAATCTCGACAGTCGCGATCCTTGTATGATCTGCACCGACCCCGCGCGCGAAACCAACCGCATTTGCGTGGTGGAGGGAGTGGCGGATTTGTGGGCCATCGAACGTTCACGCGGCTGGCGTGGGTTCTATCATGTGTTGGGCGGCACGCTTTCGGCGCTAAACGGCACGATGCCCGAGGATTTAAGTCTGGAACCATTGCTGGCACGGTTGCGCGCGGGTGGAGTGGAGGAAGTAATTCTGGCGCTTGCCGCCACGGTTGACGGGGCGGCAACGACCCACTGGTTGGCTGATCGACTGCAATCCTCTGGGGTTACCATCACCTCGCTGGCTCAAGGCGTGCCGATGGGCGGGAGTTTGGAAATTCTCGACGAGGGCACATTGGGCAATGCCCTCCGGGCACGCCGGCCAGTTTAGTGTCGAAGCAAAGACATTGTCCTCATCACGTCTTGACGCCCGCCTCATCCCCGCCCAAAGCTTTGGTCCATGAACGATCCTTTTCTGATTCCCCCCGAACCCACGGCCCAAGAGGCCATTGCCGCAATTACCGATGATCTGTCCAATTTCGACGATTGGATGGACCGCTATCAGTTCATCATCGAAATGGGGCGGCAACTGCCTGAATATCCCAACGAATGGGCCGATGACGCGCACCGGGTGCCGGGCTGTCAAAGCCAGGTGTGGATGGAACGCACCATGCGCGACGGGAAGTTATTTTTCGCGGGCGCGTCCGACGCGGTGATCGTATCGGGCCTGGTTGCTTTGTTGTTGCGAGTCTATTCAGGTCGCACGCCCGCGGAAATTCTGGCAACCAGTCCAACATTTTTGACCGATCTTGGGTTGATTCAGGCGCTTTCAACCAACCGGGGCAACGGCATCGCGGCGATGGCGCGCAAACTGCAAGAGATCGCCGCCATCAGCAAATAGCCGATCTTTCCTGAGCGATCTTTCCTTCCGGAGCGGGAAGTGTTACGCCGCGCGAGCTTGATGGAGGTTTTGCGATGCGCGTACAAGGTGTGAAAAAGGTCGTTTTGGCCTATTCGGGTGGGCTTGATACCAGCGTGATCTTGCGTTGGTTGCAAACCACCTACAAATGCGAAGTGGTGACTTTCACCGCCGACCTGGGCCAGGGCGAAGAACTGGAACCGGCTCGCCGCAAAGCCGAGATGTTCGGCGTGAAGGAAATCTTCGTCGATGATCTGCGCGAAACCTTTGTGAAGGATTTCGTGTTCCCGATGTTCCGCGCCAACACCGTGTATGAGGGCCAGTATTTGCTGGGCACCTCGATCGCGCGGCCGTTGATCGCGCAGCGCCAGATCGAAATCGCCGAAATGGTTGGCGCCGATGCCGTGGCACACGGCGCAACCGGCAAGGGCAACGACCAGGTGCGGTTCGAACTGGCGTATTATGCGCTGAAGCCCGATGTGAAGGTGATCGCACCCTGGCGCGAATGGGATCTGACTTCGCGCACGAAATTGTTGGAATTTGCCGAAACCAACCAAATTCCCATCGCCAAGGACAAACGTGGCGAAGCGCCTTTTTCGGTCGATGCGAACATGCTGCATTCGTCTTCCGAGGGCAAACTGCTGGAAGACCCTGCGGTGGAAGCCGACGAGATTGTTTATCAGCGTACTATCCGCCCGGAAGATGCACCTGATAAGGCCACCATCATCTCCATCGATTTCGAACACGGCGATCCGGTGGCGATCGACGGTGTGCTGCTTTCGCCCGCGGCCCTGCTGACCCGGTTGAACGAGTTAGGCAAGGCCAATGGCATTGGACGGCTCGATCTGGTGGAAAATCGCTTCGTGGGCATGAAATCGCGCGGCGTTTACGAAACGCCTGGCGGCACCATCTTGCTGGTGGCGCATCGTGGCATCGAGAGCATCACTTTGGATCGCGAAGCCGCGCATCTGAAGGACAGCCTGATGCCGCGGTATGCCGAACTAATTTATAACGGCTTCTGGTTTAGCCCCGAACGCCGCATGTTGCAGGCGCTGATCGACCAAAGCCAACACAGCGTGACCGGCCGCGTGCGATTGAAACTATACAAAGGCAACACGATCCTGATCGGCCGCGAAAGCCCGAACAGCCTTTATTCAATGAAGGTCGTGACGTTTGAAGACGACCAGGGGGCCTATGACCAAACCGACGCCCAGGGATTCATCAAGCTGAACGCGTTGCGATTGCGTTTGGGGGCCTCGGCGGGTCGCCGTGGTGGCGCGCTTTAACCAAGCTCATCCACTCAATAAAAAAGGCCTGGAGCTTTTGGCTCCAGGCCTTTTTTTTGCATTTAACGTTTAGAGCGGTTTGATCGCGGCGGCCTTCACGTCGTCGCCCACCACATCGGCAAAGGTGTCGAAGTTCTTCACAAACCGGTTCACCAGATCCTTGGCGGCAATGTCGTAACCGTGTTTGTCGGCCCAGGCTTGGCGCGGATCGAGCACATCATTCGGCACGCCCTCCACGTTGACCGGAATCGCCAGGCCGAAGAAGGGATCATTGTGGAATTCCGCATTGCGCAGCGAACCATCAAGCGCCGCATTGATCAACGCGCGCGTATGCTTGATCGACATGCGCTTGCCCACGCCATAGGCTCCACCCGACCATCCGGTGTTCACCAACCAACAGTCAGCGCCATGCTCGGCAATCAGCCTTTCCAGCATCTTGCCATAGACTTCCGGGTTGCGTGGCAGGAACGGGGAGCCGAAACAGGTGCTGAAAGTGGCCTGCGGCTCTGCGCCCAAACCTTTTTCAGTGCCGGCAACGCGGGCGGTATAACCCGAGAGGAAGTGATACATGGCCTGCGACGGCGTCAGCTTGCTGATCGGCGGCAACACGCCGAAAGCATCGGCCGTGAGCATCACCACGTTCTTGGGGATGCCGCCACGGCCTGAAAGTTCGACATTCGGAATAAATTCCACCGGATAGCAGGCACGGGTGTTTTCTGTGTAACTCTTGTCAGCCAGATCAAGCACGCCATGTTCATTGGCCACCACGTTTTCGAGCACAGTGCCAAATCGGTGCGACGCCGCATAAATTTCCGGTTCCGCCGCTTTTGAGAGATTGATCACCTTGGCATAGCAGCCGCCTTCAAAGTTGAACACGCCATTCGGACCCCAGCCGTGCTCGTCATCGCCGATCAGGCGGCGTTTGGGATCAGACGACAAAGTGGTCTTGCCGGTGCCGGACAAGCCGAAGAATATCGCCACATCTTCGTCTCTGCCGATATTGGCCGAACAATGCATCGGCAGCACGCCTTCAGCAGGAAGCTTCCAGTTCATCACCGTGAAAATCGACTTTTTGATTTCGCCGGCATAGATGGTGCCAGCAATCACGATGAGTTTCTGCGCAAAGGACAGCGCGATGGCGGTGCTGCTGCGTACGCCATCGGTCGCTGGGTCCGCTTGGAAATCAGGGGCATGCAACAGCACATAATCGGGCTCAAACGCGGCCAGTTCTTCCGCCTTGGGACGAATAAACATGTTGCGGGCAAACAAAGCGTGCCACGCACCGGTCGTGACAACGCGGACACGGATGCGATGCTCGGGGTCAGCGCCGGCATATAGATCTTCAATATAAACATCTTGGCCTTGCAGATAAGCCTGCACGCGCACCTTGAGCGTATTGAAATTGCTGGGGGAAAGCTTTTGATTAACCTTGCCCCACCACACATCGGCGGTGGTTTCGGGTTCATCGACCACCCATTTGTCGGCAACCGAACGGCCCGTGTGCACGCCAGTGCGCACGATCACGGCACCTTCGGCCGAGAGACGGCTTTCGCCCTTGACCAGCGACGCTTGCACCAATTGCGGCGCGGTAAGATTGGCGTGGATAGAGCGAGCGATGGAAAGCCCTGTGCCTTTTAGCACTTCGAGCGATGCCAACTGGGTCATACGTATGTCTCCTGACAAACAGGTCGAAAATTTCAATGCCGAATGGTCGGTCGCCGAACCTTATAACGGTCTTTCGCCAGCGGTCTAGACTATGTTCGGCTATCCGAGAACTGCGTGCCACGCGGGATTGCTTTTCATTTTATCCAGGCCTTTAAGTGGTCCGATAGAGATTCCCCCTCGGAAACGGGGGCGGAAAAGGATATTCGGGTAGAATGATTGTCTAAAATCAGGTCCATTCCATCCAAATCCAGGCCCGAAAGATGCGGGCCACCCCCCAATCCTGCGCGGGCGACAACTTGATCAAGCCAGGCAGGCGAGGATTCGAGATAGAATTTGGCTTCTTCCGCCACGCGATCGGCGACGCCGGGATCGGGCAACAAATCGGCGGCACCCAACCGGGTGGCACGAGCAAAACCACCCACGAACAAGGCCGCCGCGGGCGTGATGCGCCAAAGATGGAAATCAGTGAAATCAGCGTATAACGCCGCATATGGATGCACGGCGAGGTAACGCTCGCGCCATCCGGGCTCTTCGATCGGCTCGGCAACCCCGGTGATGCTAACGCGGGGGGCGGTTTGCGGATTGGCGTCAACGGGCTTGCCCACCACGAACAAGGCGCAGCGTGGCTCGGCGCGCAAATGGCGCGTATGTTCGGAGAGATCGGACAGCAACAGCAATATATCTCCCCGTGCCGTGGTGGCGGGAGTGACCAACGCGGCAAAAGGCTGGCCAAGCGCGGCGGTGGAAAGTGTGGCAGCGCGGCATTCGCGCAACAGGCGACGCGCTGCCCAAGAATCTTGTCTTACTGCGTCTTGTTTCACAACTTACTCTTTCGTCTTTATTGCTTCTGACATATTCCCTCACCCAATCCCTGGTTCGAGAGTACCATCCATGAAACAGACCATCGCCCTAGTTGATGACGATCGCAATATCCTGACCAGCGTTTCGATGACGTTGGAGCAAGAAGGTTACAGCGTGCGCACTTACACCGACGGCGAAAGCGCGCTGCAGGGGATCATAGCCAAGCCGGTGGATCTGGCGGTGCTGGACATCAAGATGCCACGCATGGACGGAATGGAACTGCTGCAAAAACTGCGACAGCGATCTGCTTTGCCTGTCATTTTTCTGACCAGCAAGGATGAGGAAGTTGACGAACTGA
The DNA here is from genome assembly GCA_021798375.1 of Pseudomonadota bacterium. Lineage (GTDB taxonomy): Bacteria > Pseudomonadota > Alphaproteobacteria > Acetobacterales > Acetobacteraceae > JAJZHU01. The sequence goes on from JAJZHU010000007.1 coordinate 19,134, forward strand.
TGGGGCTCCGCCTGGGAGCGGACGATTATATCACCAAACCTTTCAGCCAGCGATTGTTGCTCGAACGCATCCGCACGCTGTTGCGCCGCAACGAGACCAGCCGCGCCGAGGGCTCGGGCCAGCCTGCCGGTGGGTTGTTGGTGCGTGGCGATCTGGTGCTGGACGAGACCAAGCACCAATGCCTGTGGAAAGGGCAAGATATTCAGCTCACCGTCACTGAATTTCTATTGGTGAAGACCTTGGTGCTGCGCCCCGGCATGGTGAAATCGCGCGATCAGTTGATCGATGCGGCGTATGGCGACAGCATTTACGTGGATGATCGCACCATCGACAGCCACGTAAAGCGAGTCCGAAAGAAATTCCGCCAAGTGGATGACACGTTCGACGCCATAGAAACGCTTTACGGCATCGGTTATCGGTACAAAGAACCGTGAGCCCTGCCCCTACGCCAGCAGCAAAAAATTCTGGTCCTAAGCGTCAAGGACTGATCCCACCTTTGATGCGACGGATCTTGCTGGTGAATATCGTCTCGCCGGCACTGTTGTTCGCCACTCTGTTTTACTTGAACCAATATCAAACCGGGCTGCTGGCGGCCGGCGTGGCGGCATTGCGCGAGCAAGCGCGAGCCTATGCCGGTGCGTTGGACGAGCGGGCGGTGAAAGAGGTGCAGACCGACAATCCGACCATCGTACCCGAACTGGCGCGGCCGATGTTGCGGCGACTGACGCAGCCCTCGCCTTATGTCGAAGCCAAACTTTACGGCGCCGATGGAACCCTTATCGCCGACAGCGCGGTGCGTGAGGGCGGTGGCGGCATAGTGACCAGCGAGACCTTGCCCGCCGTGGCCGAACCGGGGCTGACACCCAAGATCGTCGATGCGGTTTATGACATAATGCTGCGGCTGCTTGGCAGTTCAAGCCAGGTTGCCGCAGGGGCTGGCCCGGAATGGCAGCCGGATGTGGGACAGGAAATTTCCGCCTATAGCGCTGATCCCAGTGCCGACACCGATCCTTATATACGGCGCGGCCCGAATCACCAGTTGCTGGTTTCGGTGACGGTGCCGTTGATCCACAATAATCATCTGCTGGGGGTGATTTTGGTCACCCGCGAGGAGACTGAGGTGGATAACAGCGTGAGGCAGGTGCGCATATCGCTGCTGGGGCTGTTTATTCTGGCCTTGCTGATCACGGTGATGCTCTCGGCGTATCTATCACGCACGATTGCACGTCCGATCCTGCGTTTGGCCAATGCCGCCTTGGCAATGCGCGAGGGCAAAGGGCGGCGAATCAACGATCTGGGCAAGGATCTGTTGGAGCGGAACGATGAGATGGGACAGTTGGCCAATGCCCTGCATTCATCGAGCGTGGCGTTGTGGGACAGGATGGATGCAATCGACCGATTCGCGGCGGATGTGGCCCACGAAATCAAAAATCCGCTATCTTCGATCAGAAGCGCGATCGAGACTTTACGACGTATCGAGGATCCCGCGCAGCAGAAGAAATTGCTCGCCATCATCACCGACGACGTGCGACGGCTGGATCGTCTGATCACAGATATATCCGATGCCAGCCGGGTGGATGCCGAGCTTTCGCGCGTGCGGCTGGAGCCTGTGGATTGCGCCGTGATGATGCAAACCCTGGGCGAAATCTATGAGGCCACGCGCGACGAAGACGAGGATCCATTCATCGTGGTGCAGGCCCCCGCCAGCGGGCTGACGGTGATGGCCGAAGAACGGCGCCTGGTTCAGGTGATCCGCAATCTGATCGGCAATGCCAAAAGCTTTTCGCCGCCCCAGGGCACCATTACCCTGGGCGCGCGCGAAACCGGCAATGTGATCGAACTTTCGGTGGAAGACGAAGGACCGGGCATCCCCGAATCCAACCTGGAACATATTTTCGACCGTTTTTATTCCGAACGCCCGGTGGGTGAACAATTCGGCACCCATTCAGGGCTGGGGCTTTCTATCAGCCGTCAGATTGTGGAAGCGCTGCAAGGGCGGATTAGCGCCGAGAATCGGCGTGATGCAGACGGGAATGTGCTGGGGGCGCGGTTTGTGGTGCGGTTGCCGAAGACGGGGGTGGTGACGGGGTAACCGGGGCGTGACGCGCGCTTCCTGGCGATTTTATCTGAAAACGACCCTCACCTCCAGCCCCCCGCCTTCCCTGTTCCATGCCTCGACCACGCCTCCCAATGCCTGCGCATGTTGGCGGACCAGCCAAAGGCCGATGCCGTAATGGGGACTGGCGTCGTCGGGACGGGAGGAAAAATAGCGGTCGAAGATATGGGGAAGCAGGTCTGGTTTGACACCGGAGCCCTGGTCGGCCACCGACAGAACGCAGCCGTTGGCTTCACGGTATAGTGCGATAGTGACCTGGCCGGGTGGGGGGGTGAAGCTGAGGGCGTTTTCGACCAGATTTTCCAGGATCACTTCAAACATTTCGGCGTCGCCCATTACGGCGATGGCGGGGGCGATGTGGGATTGAACACGCGCGCCCGCCTCACCCAGCATTTGGCGGTAACTCTGGGCGAAATTCTGCACCAGCCGCGAAAGATCGAGGCGGTGGGGATGATGGGACAGCGCCTCGGCGGTGGCGGTATCCAGGCGGCGGGCGCTTTGTACCAGGCCATCGAGCCGATCAAGCGCGGGATTGAGGGCCGATTGGGTTTCGGGCGGCAGAGCCGCGGTGAGTTGGCGGATGGTGGCGAGCTTACCTTTGAGCGCATGAGCGTTTTGCTCGGCCGCTTCGCGCAGGCTAAGCGATGCCTGGTTGAGGCGGGTCACCATCTGGTCGAATTCGCGGGCGAGCGGGACAAATTCGGGGAGGTCGGTAGCTGAGACGAAGCTGGGGGCGAAGCTGGGAGCACCGACATCGGCATTTTGCGCCACGGCACGGAAATTTTTCAAACCGCCGCGCACGCGCGTAAAAATGCCAAGACCGATCAGGGCCATCGCAGCGTAGAGCGCCAGCGCCCATTGGGTGGCCGGGCGCGCCCAAAATGCGCGTTCGTCGGCCAGCGCGACATCGCCCGCGGCATCAGACGACACCACCACGGCAAAACAACCGTTTGGCGCGATGACCGGGGAGACAGAGGTCAGCAACTCGGCTTTGGCACCCGGAAGATCGACGCGGGCGGCAAGTGGAACGTTGCCGGCACAGGCTTGGGTGAGGCGTCCCAACACGCCGGTATCGACCAGAAATTGATGTTCTGCCGCAATCGCATCGGGCGCGACGGCAGGGATACCCGCAACATAGAAGAACCCGGCCACGCCAATGGCTTGGTTGGGCTTATACAGT